>DATLVT010000145.1:0-13527 GCA_035577105.1 Polyangia bacterium | reverse complement strand
GGTGCTGACGCTGGATATCGAGGACCACCTTTCGGCCGCCGACACCGAGACGGCGTTCGTCAGCAGTGGTCTCGCCGAATTTGTCTACGTCCATCCGAGCGACGCCGGCGCCCCTTGGCCGACGCTGCGTACGATGATCGAAAGCGGCCACCGCGTCCTGGTGGGCGCCGAGAATGGCCAGCCGCCGCCGCCCTGGTTCCACCACTTCTACGACCTGGCCTGGGACACGCCTTACACCTTCAAGACCACGGCTGATTTTTCCTGCGCGCAGAACCGCGGCGTGCGCACGAACGCGCTCTTTCTCCTCAACCACTGGCTGGAGAACCCGCTGCCCGACCAGACCCTGAGCCAGACCGCCAACGCCCACGACACGCTGCTGGGTCGGGCCCGCCAGTGTCAGCGCGAAAGCGGAAAGCTGCCCAACTTTGTGGCGGTGAACCATTACTCGACCGGCGATCTTTTCCAGGTCGTGCGCGAGCTGAACGGCCTTTGAGACAGGGGACGGTCCGGGACATCATCCGCGGGTTGGGATACACTGAATGCGATGATTCCATTCGAAGATCTGGAGAGAGCTCTGGCGCGTTGGAAATCTCGTGGACGCGACGGGGCGACCCCCGAGCCAACTGGCGAGGTCGACGTGGGAACCGCGCCGCGCAGCGTGGACGACCTGCCGGCGCCGATGGAACAGACGGGTGAGATCGATCTGAACGACGACGTTGTCGAAAGCGTCGACATCCACCGCCGCCACTAGCGAAGGCGGAGTCACTGGCTCGAGCGTAGGACGGCCGACGATCCTGGCTGGCTATGCCGAGGCTGCGCTTCCGCTCCTCAAGCACATGAGTGCGTTCCGGTGCGGTTCTCGCCTCGGCTACGCCAGCGACCAGGCTTGTCGGCCGGGTCTCGAAGCAACGCCGCCAATTTTCTCACGAACGTTGAAGGGTCACCGGCGTTAGCGTTGCCAGGGGGGGGCCACGGACAGGCGGGGGCCGGTGGCGCCCTGGGGGTGGTCCCACAGCTGGCAGGTGACGGGGCGGTGCCGCTGGTCCAGCGCCTCGCAATAATTCGTCAACTGGCAGCGCCGGATGTCGTCGCCGCGGCCCAGGCGCATCTTGGTGAACCAGTCGGGATCGGCCAGGCTCTGACGGGCCGACGCGATGATGTCGGCGTCACCGCGCGCCAGCGCCGCCTCTGCCAGCGAGAAGGTGGTGATGCCACCCGCGGCGACCACCGGCGCCTGGTGACCGGCGGTGCGCACGGCGGTGCGCACGATGCGGGCCGCCGCCAGCTGTCGACCGAATGGGCCGCGCAGGTCGGAGTGGACCGTGGGCATGCAGGCGTCGCCGCTGGGCCCGGTGTAGGGATAGGCTGCCTCGCCCACGCGGGGCTGGGCGGCGTCTTCGAACTTGCCCCCCTGCGACAGCGACAGATAGTCGGCGCCGGCGCGCGCGAACGACACCGCGAAGTGGGCGGCCTCGTCGGCGCCGTGTCCGCCCGGCAGCGCCTCGTGAGAAAGAAACCGGATCCCCACCACGCACTGACCGTCGGTGGCGGCGCGGGCGGCCTGCAGGGCCAGCACCGGCACGCGCTGGCGATCTTCGCGGGCGCCGCCGAACCCATCGGCGCGGGTGTTCAGCGGCGACAGGAACGAGGCCAGCGTGTAGGCATGGGCGGCGTGCAGCTCGACGCCGTCAAAGCCGGCGGTCCGGGCGCGCGCTGCCGCGGCGGCGAACAGACCGGGCAGTCGTTCAGGCAGCTCGCGGATGTGTGGCTGCTCGACGTCGGTGACTCGTTCGCGCCAGCCCATGGTCAGCGTCTCCCACTCGCGCGCCGACAGGATGGCCTGTTGCTGCGCCGGTGCCAGCCCCGCCAGGAATCGTCGGACGTCGGCCTCCGGCGCGGCAGCGTCGCCGCCGCCGGCCGCCAGGGCGTTTCGGTGCTGGTCGGTGATGACCAGGAACTCGGCGAAGAAGCGATTGGCGTCGGGACGGCGGCGGATGGCCAGAAAATCGATGAGCTGGATGAAGACCAGCGTTTCGCCACCGCTGCGCCGGCGGACGGTCTCCACCAGGGCGCGCAGACCGGGCACGAACCGATCGTCGCCGATGCGCAGCAGGGGTCCGCTGGGGACGTCGCGGATGCCGGTCGCCTCGACGACCAGGACGCCGGGCCGTCCGTCGGCGAAACGGCCGTACCAGTCGAGCAGGGCCGGCGTCACCTGGCCGTCAACGCTGGCCCGCCAGGGAACCATGGCGGGAACCCAGGTGCGGCTCGTCGCCCGGCGCGCGCCCACGCTGATCGGCGAGAAGAGCCGCGCCTGCGCCGCCTCGGCCGCGGTCGGCCAGGATTCGGGGGCGATGGCGTGTTTGATCAGCGTCGATTCCGATCAGAGGCGATTAGAAATAAAGACGGACGCCCAGAGCGCCTTCCAGATCGACGTAGAGGGGCAAGATCAGCAGCGCCGGGGCTATCTCGACGTAGACCTCCAGAAAGTTGGGGTTGTGAAACATGAAATCCAGGCCCACGGGCATGCGGACACCCAGATCGAAGTCATGCTCGTACCGGTTGTCGCCGCCAAATGAGTAGAGGCGCCCGCCCACGCCGATGTGCCAGTCCAGCTGCAGCGGCCCTTTGACAAGGTTCGACTGCCACAGGTAGTCGACGTTCATGCTGAACTCCCGGTAGGCATAGTCGCAGCGCAGGCCGTTGGTGTCGCAGCGCCGCCAGCCGTAGTGCTGAAAGCCCAGTCCAAAGTCGACCGCGTTGGTCTGGCTGACCCAGACCTTGCCGACGATCCCGGTCGGATCTCCCAGCGCCACCCCCAGACCGATCTTGCGCGAGTAGCCGACCTCGGTCGCCCGCGCCGCGTGGGCCAGCGCAAGGACCAGGAGCCCGGCAACGAATGCATTCATAACGAAGCGTTTCATGGGCGATATAGTACGAGCGTCTTGAATCGAGACAACAGGCGTCGACCAGATTTGCCGACGGGCAGGTCCCCGAATAAGAGGAATGCTGTGAATCGGCGCCTACTACCGGCACCGGCGGGTGTGGTCCTGACGGTGATTTTTCTTGCCGCGTCCCTGGGCTGCGGCCGGAGTCCGGACCGTGCCGGGGGTAGCGACGGCGGCGCGCGGGCCGCCGGCAATCCGGATGCCAGGTCGCAGTCGCAGGCGGTGTCGCGGTCGCCGGCGCAGATGTGGGCAAATCGTTCGCCGCCGCCGCTGCCGCCGGCCTCGGACGCTGATCTCTTGCCGCCGGCCGCCGGCCTTCCTTCATCACGGCAGGCCATCCAGGTAGCCGCCGGTGTCGAACGCGTGGTCGACGTGGAGCGCGCCCGCGCCGACGGGCTGACGGTGGTCGATCTGTCGGACAGCTGGGCGCCGGCGGTGTTCGCCGACGGGACGGCGCCCGACGGAACGCTGCTGCCCAATCGCTATCGGGCCGTGTTCACCGGCCTGGCCAGCGACCGCACCGACGGTGACGGCCAGCCGCTGTCGCCGGGCGAGAAGAACTACCTCGAGCTTTATGGCATTCCCCCCACGCTGTCCGTTCTGCGCGAGCGATTCGTCAGCGACGCCGGTCGCACCTGCGATCCGACCTTCGACGTCGGCAAGCTGCTGGCCGTCGACTCCATCGAAACCTGGGGCGCCACCACTGAACAGAAAGAGCTGGGCAAGCGTCATCTTCGCGCCCAGCGCCTGGAAGCGGCCCGGGCCCAGGCGGACGCCGAATCGCTGGAGGCGCTGGCGACCGCCGACCCGCGATATGCCAGGGACGTCAAGGCGCACCGCCGCGCCGAGGCCGAACAGGATGCTTTCGCCGAGATCGAAAAGCGGCTGGCCTGCGAGGGCCTGCTGGATCTCACCAGACACAAGGCCGGGCGCTACGACAGCCTGATGCGCAAGGCGATGTTCGATTTTCAGCAGAAGCACACGGTGATCGACCAGGCCGACATCAGGCGCTCGACGCTGGAGATGCTGGCCAGGCCGCTGCTGGTCAACGACTATGCGGCCCTGCGCCGGGTGCTGGGCGAGCGAGTGGCCCACGCCGCCGCCATCGTCGAGGACGGCTCAGCTTCGACGACGGCGGGCGCGCCGGCCACCTACCTGGGCAGCGACGGGGTCCGTCACCCGGTGCCCGATCTGATCACGCCCGCCACCGACGCCTTGATGGCGCGGCTGGGCCTGGGCACGCCCCATGACGCGCTGGCCTTTTTCGTCCGGCACCCGGCCCAGGATTTTCGTTCACTGCGCGCCGCCGTCCGGCTGGCGCCGCTGCCCGAGTACTACGCCGCCGAGATGAACCTGTCCGCCGAAATCGATCGCGGCGACATCTGGTACGACTTCCCCTTCAACGAGGCCGGTGTCCGCCAGCCGCAGCCGCGCGAGCGATTTCCCTCCTTCACCCTGTTCGTCAAGTGGCGCGGCGAGCGCGTTCCTCTGTGCCGGTGGCGCACCACCATCGGTGGCTGGCGCTCAGAGCTGGCCTCCGACGGGCAGGAATACTTTCGCTACAAGGACTCCGACGTGGGACCGCGCGTCTGGCGACACATCGTGGCCGCGCCGGTCTGGATCCCTCCGCCCTCGTCGCCGCTGGGGTCGATGGTCAAGGAAAAGAAGGTGAACGGCATGTTCGTCAAGGTCACCAACTATGACGAGACCGGCCCCGGCTATCTGTCTGCCTACGGCCTGGCGGCGGCCATTCACGAACAGATGCACAAGGGTCCTGACGGCGTGACCTATTTTGACAACGGCATCCGGACCCACGGCTCGTTCGACTACATGTCGTTGCGCGGGCGCTTCTCGCACGGCTGTCATCGCCTTTACAACAACCTGGCGGTGCGGCTGTTTTCGTTCGTGCTGCGGCACCGTCGCGTCCGCACCCTGGGGCCCATCGCGCTGGGATTTCGCCGGTCTTTCTTCTCGAAGGGCGAGGTGTTCGAGATGCGCTTGCCCAGCCGCGGTTTTTATTTCGAGCTGACGCCACCCCTGCCGGTGGAGACGCTGGAGGGGCGCATCAAGGGGACACGGCCCAAACCGCTGGCCGGCTATCTGCGCAAGCCGGGCGTGAAATATGCGGCCCAGCCGCCGCCGCCCGCCGCCAATTCGCCGGAGAGCAAGGCCGGCGGCCTGGAGGCGCCGTGATGACAACAGGGAGCGCCGCGACGCCCGTCGCGCTCCTGGCGCTGGCGCTGTCGTTGTTGGCCGGCGCCTGTCGACGGACGCCGTCGCCGCCATCGCCGTCTCTGTCATCGCCGCCAGCGACGACGAGCGCGCCGTCCGCCCCAACCACGGTCGTCGATGCGTCGCCGCCGTCGGTCGCCGCCATCGTGGCGCCCGTCGTGGCACCGTCGGTGGGCGACGAAACCTTGGTGGCCGAGGAACGCGATCCCGACCCGCGTTCGGCGACCGTCACGATCAAGGTCATCGTCGATCCGCGGCGAAAAGCCCACGTTTTTTGGGGTCGCAAGGATCTGGGCGAAGCGCCGCTGGAGCTGCAGCGGCCGCGCGACAGCGGCCCGGTCGATCTGGTGGTGGTGGCATCCGGCTGTTTGCCGCTGCACACACGGGCCTTCACCGATCGCGACGACAAGCTGTTTTTGCGGCTTTTTTCCACCCAGGAGGCGCCTCAGATGCTGGGATATGCGCCCACGGAGAGCGAGCGACCGGCGCGCCGCCCACCCTGACAGGCCTTCAGATCCAGTGTTTTTTGTGCGTTTGGCGCGCGGTCTCGTCGAGAAAGCCGTCGTTTTTGCTTCCAAGTTGATCTCTTCTCCCGTAGATTCCCGGCAACTTTTTGAATCCCGGCACGTCCGGAAAAGGGAGAAGGCATGGCCAAGCTACTGTCGAAGTCGGAGCTCATTCAGAAACTCGCCGAGGAGCATGCGGACAAACTGACCCGCAAGGACGTCAAGGGCGTCCTCGAGTCGCTGGCTCAGGTTGGGTACAAGGAGCTCAAGAAGGTCGGAACGTTCCTGGTCCCGGGGCTCGCGAAGTTCGTCGTCATCAAGAAGCCGGCCACGAAGGCCCGCAAGGGGATCAACCCCTTCACCAAGGAGCCGACGATCTTCAAGGCCAAGCCTGCTCGCAAGGTGATCAAGGCCCGCCCGGTGAAGGCCGCCAAGGACGCCCTGCTCTAGTCGAGCTAGATCCAGTTTCGTTCTTTCAGACTCTAATGACCCCACCCGGTTTACCGGCGTGGGGTCTTTCGTTTTGACCGAAAATTTTCGTAGTCGACACGCGCAAGAAACAGCGGACCGCGTTATAGTGTCCGCGCTCAGCACGGTTCGCGCTGATGGGTTTCATCTACTAAAAGGGGGAGGAATGAGGGGAGGATGCGGCCAGCCCAGCAGTGGGTAGGAAAGGTGACGCAGGTTCGAAAGCGGCTGATCGGGTCCAGGGGGGTCCGCGATCAGGTCGGTTTCCAGAATGATGTGAACTGTCTTCTGGCGGCGGTTGCCGAACTGGAGACGGAGCGGCCCAGGCTGCCCCACGGGATCGAAGCGACGGCGGAATTGTTGCCGGTGCAGGCCATTCCCAACATCGTCGGCGCCAGACAGGGCCGGCCAAGATCGGGCACAGGATCGGCCCTGGCCGAGATGGCGCGCATGCGTTGGGCCAGCAAGCTGCGGGCGAAGTCGGCGCAGTAACGTCTCGTCGGAACATCGCGTTCCATCGCGTGAGGTCTGGAACCCTTCGAGGGTTCCAGTTGTCGCTGTCCCGCGTGTTGTAGCTGTCCCGCGTGCGCAGCTGTCCTACATCGTTCACCCCCCTGGCGTCGCTTTTGCGGCGCCGCGGTTGGCCGGGCCCTTATCGATCCTTCCCAGGGAGCCGAAGGCCTTATGGGACGTCGTTCGCATGGCAGCATCTCTTCGTCGTCGAGCGCACGCCGCGGTCGATTCGCAAAACACCGGCCGGCTCTTCCTCCGCCGCCTTCTGCAGGAACACGCCATGTTGTTGCGCGAGGTCGCCGAGCTCCGGTCGCTGCGCGACAACGCCTATCACGATTCGCTGACCGGCTTGCGCAACGCCCGCTACCTGCACGTCCGGTTGCGGGAAGAGCTACAGCGCGGCGCCTCGTTGAGGAGCGCCGTCGGTGCGGTTGTCCTGCTGGACATCAACGGCTTCACCCGCCTCAACCAGGGGCTCGGTCGGTCGGTCGGCGACCAGGCGCTGCGCTGGTTGGGCCAGCAGCTGGTGGACACGCTCCGCATTTCGGATGTCTGCTGTCGAACCGGCGCCGACGAATTCACGCTGATCCTTCCTGACACCGACGGCGCCGGCGCCGAGGCGACGGTGTTCCGCCTGATGCAGGCTGCTTGTGCGACCGGCGGTGAAAAGTGGCAGCCGCTGACCCTGAACAGCGGTCTGGCCGTCTGGCCGCAGGACGGTGACGACGTCAACGTCCTGCTGGCGCGAGCGACGCGCACCCTGGCCGCCGATCGCCGCCGTCCCGGCCTCGGCCGCGCGCGCCTGCGCCTCGTTCCCTGATCGCGGCGCCGTCGGCCAAGCCGCACGGTGCTCGAATCACGGGGAATCCGCCTTGATTTCATTGGGTAAATGGACCATCGTTCGCGCAGTTTTCGAATGTCTCTCAGGGGGCAGCGCTCAATCGTCGATAACAGCGGCTGCGACGGCGTCGCGGGCGTCGCCAGGCTGACTTACAATGACACGGCGTTAAGAGGCGTTCGTACTCAAACGGGGCACCCACAATGATCGAAGTGAAAGCCAATGGAGCGGCGCCGGGTCACGCCGAGCCGATCTCATCCGCGCTGAACCCGTCCAACCTGGCCTTCGCCGAAGAGCTCTACAGCCAGTTTCTGCAGGATCCATCGTCGGTCGATCCGGCCTGGCGTGCGTACTTTGAATCGCTGGACAACGGCGTTCCCAGGCCCAGCGCCGGCGCCATCAAGCCGCCGTCGGACTTCGCTCGCAGCATCTTCGCCACGATCCCCTCGACCGGTAACGGGCACGCCGCGCCCGCCGTGCCCAGCAAGCCGCCGGGCCGGCTGCAGTCCGAACGCGCCCAGCGTCTGGTCGAGGCCTACCGCGAGCTGGGTCATCTCTCGGCGGATCTCGATCCGCTGGGGCTGATCAAACGATCGGGCGCCCCGCTGGATCTGGAGTTCTACGGCCTGTCGTCAGGTGAGCTGGATCAAGTGTTCAGCAGCGAGACGGTGGCTGGCCCCGATCGCACGACGCTGCGCGATCTGGTGCAGCTGCTGCGTGAGACCTATTGTCGGCACATCGGCGTCGAGCTGGCCCACCTGCACGACATCGAGCTGCGCACCTGGCTGCAAAACCGGATGGAGAGCACGCGCAACCGTCTGGAGCTGTCCCACGACGAGCGCTGCCGGTTGCTGGAGAAGGTGACCGACGCCGAGGTGTTCGAGCAGTTCCTGCACAAGAAATTCCTGGGCGCCAAGCGGTTCTCGCTGGAAGGCGCCGAGAGCCTGATCCCGCTGCTGGACCGCCTGATCGAGCGCGCCGCGCGCTCCGACGTCACGGAGATCGTCATCGGCATGGCCCACCGCGGTCGGCTCAACGTCCTGGCCAACGTGCTGGAGAAGCCGGCCGCGCAGATCTTTGCCGAGTTCATGGACAAGCACGGCGAGGACAGCGGCGGCGACGTCAAGTATCACCTCGGGCACTCGCACGATCGCGTCTTCGGTAGCGGCAGCGACGCCCACCGCGTCCATCTGTCGCTGTCGTTCAACCCCAGCCACCTCGAGTGGGTCAACACCGTGGTGCAAGGCCGCGTCCGCGCCAAGCAGGATCGCCTCAACGACGCCGAGCGCAGCCGCTGTCTGCCGCTGCTGATCCACGGCGACGCCGCCTTTGCCGGTCAGGGGATCGTGGCCGAGGCGTTCAACCTGTCCGAGCTGGACGGATATCGCGTGGGCGGCACCGTTCACATCGTCGTCAACAACCAGATCGGTTTCACCACGTCGCCCAACAACAGCTACTCCACCACCTACGCCACCGACGTGGCCCGCATGCTGCAAATACCGATCTTCCACGTCAACGGCGAGGATCCGGAGGCGGTCAGCCAGGTGGTCGATCTGGCCCTGGATTTTCGGCAGCGCTTTCACCGCGACGCCTTGATCGAGATGTGGTGTTACCGCAAGTACGGTCACAACGAAGGCGACGAGCCGGCCTTCACGCAGCCGATCATGTACCGCACCATCGCCGCCAAGCAGTCGGTGCGCCTGGCCTTCGTGCAGGCCTTTGCCCAGCGCCCCCCGGCCGAGGGCGCTTCGTCCATCACCGCCGCCGCCGCCGATGCGCTGGCCGCGAAGAAGCGCGAGATGCTGGATCACGAGCTGGAGAAGGCCGACAAGCTGCAGGTGCTGCCGCCGCGCCAGACGAACTTCGCGGGCGCCTGGTCCAAGGTCAAGGGCGGCGCCGACAACACCGTGCCGCAGGTGCCGACCGCCGTACCGGTGCAGACCATTCAGGCCGTGGGGCGAGTACTCACCGAGCTGCCGCCGGGATTTTCACCGCACCCCAAGCTGAAGGACATCATCGACGCGCGCGCGGAGATGGCCGCCGGGCAAAAGCCGATCAACTGGGGCATGGGCGAGGCGCTGGCCTTCGGCACCCTGCTGGAAGAAGGCGTGCGGGTCCGCTTCACCGGACAGGACGTCCGTCGCGGCACGTTCAGCCACCGTCACGCCGTCTTCATCGACAACGAGAACGGCCGTGAATACACGCCGCTGACACAGATTCGCGGCAAGCAGAAGCAGGGCTCTTTCGAGATCCGGGACAGCCCCCTGTCGGAGGCGGGCGTCCTCGGTTTTGACTATGGCTACAGCCTGGACATGCCCGACGGCCTCACGCTGTGGGAGGCGCAGTTCGGCGACTTCGTCAACGGCGCCCAGGTGATCATCGACCAGTTCCTGGTCTCGTCGGAGGTCAAGTGGAACCGGGTCAGCGGCCTGGTGCTGCTGTTGCCGCACGGCATGGAGGGGCAGGGACCGGAGCACTCCAGTGCTCGCCTGGAACGATTCCTCACCATGGCGGTGAACGACAACATCCAGGTCTGCAACCTGACCACGCCGGCCCAGTATTTCCACGTGCTGCGGCGCCAGGTGCTGCGCCCGTACCGCAAGCCGCTGGTGATCATGTCGCCCAAGAGCTTGCTCCGGCACCCGGCCGCGGCCTCGCAGCTGAGCGAGTTCACGCACGGTCGCTTCCAGCACATCATCCCCGACGTGACGGTCAAGAACCCGTCGAAGGTTCGGCGGGTGCTGCTGTGCACGGGCAAGGTCTATTACGATCTGACCGCCGAACGAGAAGAGCGCGGTTATGACGACGTGGCCATCGTGCGCGTCGAGCAGCTGTACCCCTTGCAGATTGACGAACTTCTGGAAATGCTCAGCGTCTACCCGGAGGGAACGCCGCTGGTGTGGGTCCAGGAAGAGCCGCGCAACATGGGCGGCTGGGTGTATATGAATCGGGAGCTGCCGGGGTTCTTGTCGGGCAGCTTTACCTGGTCGTGCGTCAGTCGTCCGCTGTCGGCCAGTCCGGCGGTCGGTTCGCTGGGTCGGCACAAGAAAGAGCAAGCACGGCTGCTGGCCGACGCATTCGCAACAGGAGCTCTGTGAGATGCCGCTGTCACTGAAAGTTCCGGCCTTGGGAGAATCGGTCAGTGAGGCGACCCTGGGGACGTGGAAACGCGCCGAGGGGGATTACGTCCAGGCCGACGAGCCGCTGGTCGAGGTGGAGAGCGAGAAGGCCACCCTTGAGGTGGGCGCGCCCGGCGCCGGAATCTTGAAACGCATCCTGCGCAAGGCCGGCGAGACCGTGGCGGTGGGCGAGGTGATCGCCGAGATCGATCAGACCGCCAAGCCTGAAGCGGCCAGGCCTTCGTCGCAGCAGAAGAGGGTGGACGGCCCGGCGGCGCCCGCTGCAGCGGGTGTCAACGGCAGCGCCAGCGGAGGCACCACCACCAACGGCAATGGGGCCGCTGCAAGCGCAAGCGCCAATGCCGGGGACGGCGACGGCAACCTGCGCGCGCCGCCGTCGGCGCGACGGCTGCTGGCCGAGAGCGGCCTGCCAGCGTCGGAGGTGAAGGGCACGGGGCGGGGCGGTCGCATCTCGAAGCAGGACGTCGTGCGCGCCCTGCAAGACAAGTCGCAGCCGGCCCCCCAGGAGCAGGACACCTCCTCCGAACCACAATCTGTTCCCGCTTCGGCCGACGCCGAGACGCCGCTGACCTTGCGTCCCGACGGCGCCCGCGAGCGCGTGGTGCCGATGTCGCCGCTGCGTCGGACGGTGGCCCGACGATTGGTGGAAGCGCAGCACACCGCCGCCATCCTGACCACCTTCAACGAGGTGGACATGACCAACGTCATCAGCCTGCGCGAGCGCTTTCAAGAGCGCTTCCAAAAGCAGCACAACGTGAAGCTGGGATTCATGTCCTTCTTCGTGAAGGGCGCCATCGAAGCGCTCAAGACCTTCCCCTCGGTCAACGCTGAAATTCGTGGCACCGACGTCATCTACAAGGATCACTACGACATCGGCGTGGCGGTGGGCGGCGGCAAGGGGCTGGTCGTTCCGGTGGTGCGCGACGCTGATCGCCTGTCGTTCGCCGAGCTGGAAAAGACCGTGGCCGCGCTGGCCGTGCGAGCCCGCGACAACAAGCTGACCATGAAGGAGCTGGAAGGCGGCACGTTCACCATCTCCAACGGCGGCGTCTACGGATCGATGCTGTCCACCCCGATCCTGAACCCGCCCCAGTCCGGCATCCTGGGCCTGCACGCTATCCAGCGTCGCCCCATGGCCGTGGGCAACGAAGTCCAGATCCGCTCGATGATGTTCATTGCCCTGTCCTACGATCATCGCCTGGTCGACGGCCGCGAAGCGGTACAGTTCCTGGTGCGCATCAAGGAATGCGTCGAGGATCCGGACCGCATCCTGCTGGAAGTCTGAGCGCGCCCGCCGGCGGCTAGCGCCGGCTGACCGGAATGACCAGCTTCGCGGCGGTGTGCGTGTCAGAGAACGCCACCACCTTGGTGTCGACAAGACCGGAGGCCTTTCCCAGGCGCAACACATCCGTCTCGGTGATGGTGGCGCTGCCCTTGCGGCGCACCACCCAGATGGCGCCGTCGGGCACGATCATCTTTTGCAGCTGTTCCAGGCGCTCCAGATCGCCACGCGTCTCGGCGGCAAAGAACAACAGGTTCACGGGGCGCCCCGGCGGCTTGCGCTCGACACGCGCCGCCCGGGCCGTGACCTCGTCGACGAACGGGGTCTCCAGCTTGCCGACGATGGCCACCGTCGATCCGGCCTTGACGCCCAGCTTGTCCAGACGGCCGGGCGGGTTGCGGATCTTCTCGGCCCACTTCGGGGCCGCCTCGGACCCCAGTTCCAGGGCCAGCGTCCCCTCGGGCCAGGTCACCGTCAGCGTCGCACCCTT
The DNA here is from genome assembly GCA_035577105.1 of Polyangia bacterium. GTDB lineage: Bacteria > Myxococcota_A > Polyangia > Fen-1088 > Fen-1088 > DATKEU01. Next base: position 1,110 of record DATLVT010000145.1, on the reverse strand, counting down.
GGCGGCAATGGCGGTGATGGCCTTGAAGGGGACCTTGACCCGGAAGTCGCCACGAAAGATGAGCTCGCTGGTTTCAAGAAGCGCCTTGCCCTGCGAACGTTGACGGCCCAGGCGGGCCACGCACAGCGCCTCTCGTCCCATCTCACCGCCCTCGGCGCATCGTCAGAGTCAGTTGGCTCCGGCCACCACTCGGCGCGCGGCCACGGTCTGTCGCTTTTCGTTCTCGGCGGCGCGGAGCGCCTTCTGACGGCGCTTGTCGGCGTACATGGCCTCGTCGGCCTGGGCCAGAAGTTGCTCGCTGCTGGTGGTGACCTCGGGCCAGCTGGCCGTTCCCAGGCTCAAGCTGACGGGGACGTCGCGCTCGCGGTTGGCGATGGCCAGCTGGTCACGGAGACGCTCCATGATGCGGCCGCAGTCCTCGGCCGACAGGTCGGGCAGCAGCACGGCGAATTCGTCGCCGCCGGTGCGGCAGGGGACGTCATGCGTGCGCAGATGCGTGGTCAGAAACTCGCCCACCCAGCGCAACAGCACGTCGCCGGCCTGGTGGCCATGGTCGTCGTTGATCTCCTTGAAGTGATTGATGTCGATCATCAACACCGAGAACTTTCGTCCGGCGCCGGCGCGCTGGGAACGGCTGAACTCTTCCTTCAAGCGCTCCTCGAAATAGCGCCGATTCCACAGACCCGTCAGCGGATCGCGGTAGGCCATCGCTCGATATACTTGCAGGCGGGCAATCTCTTTGCGCAGAACGGCATTCTGGCGCGAGAGTCGAACCAGCTGGGCCTCCAGCTCGTCGCCCACTTTTTGAACAGTCGTTTGCTTCTTTGCCATCGCCAGTTTCATGACGAACCCAGCTTTTGCAAACACGGTGCCGGCGGCGGGGAGCCCTGAGTTCACGGAAATGGTAGCACCGGAGGGCCGTGGTGACACAAATTTGGCGCGAAAACGGCCCCGCGGGCGTTCGTTGCGTTGGCGACCCCGCGCGAGCGGTCGCGGTGGCGCGTCGTGTTCCTGGCGCAATTCGTTTGGGTGGAGGCGCTGAAGGTACGGAAACAGGCGAGCCGAGCCCTGGATAGCCGCAACTGGACAGGATCGCCCAAAGGCGTTACC
>DATLVT010000144.1:0-7806 GCA_035577105.1 Polyangia bacterium | reverse complement strand
TCGATGAAGAGATCGCCGTGGATGAGGCCGCTCGGCAGGTCGGCGCGACGCTCGCGTTTCAGGGCGGCCAGCTCGGGACCAAGGATCGCCACGGCGTCGGCCAGGTCGGCGCGCCCGGTGCCGGCGATGGTCGCCAGCCGCCGATCGATCTCGGGCGGTTCATAGCGTCCCGGACGCCGGTCAGCATAGTCGGCGCCGGCCAGGTGCATGGCGGCCAGAGCGCCACCGACGGCGCGGGCGTGTGACGGCGCCAGCTCGGCCCGCGTCAGCGTCCGCCCCGGCAACCAGGGAAACAGCGACACCAGCTGACCTTGCCAGCGCGCGAACGGCTGGCCGTCGGTGGCCCGCAGCGGTGCCGGCGTGGGCACCCCGCGCCCGGCCAGGTAAGAGACGATGGCCGCCTCACGCTGGACGTCGTCCAGGGACTTGCCCTCGTTGATCCGCAGGAACAGTCGCCCCTGCGTGGTGTCGACGCGCACGTTGGTGTTGATGGTCCCCACCGCGATGGGGGCATGGGCCACGACCGGCGGCGCCCCGAACGCGCGCAGGATCTGGTTCACGTCGTCGTCGATCAAGGTTCGAAAGAGCGCCATCGCGGTGACCTCACTTCTGTTCCGGTTTACTCGCGCACTTGACGCCGCAATGCAACCCTTGGTCTAGTCGACTCCGTCATGGCGGGGGCGGAAAAAAACCAGCTGATCGAGCAGCACCTGTCGCTGGTTCAAGCCATCGCCCACAAGGTCAAGAAGAGCCTGAGCACGTCCATCGACGTCGAGGATCTCATCGGATACGGCTCGAAGGGGCTGGTGGAAGCCGCCGAGCGGTTCGACCCGCGTCAGGGCGTAGCGTTCTCGACGTTCGCCTATTATCGGGTTCGCGGCGCGATGTACGACGGGCTTCGCACCATGGGTTGGTATTCGCGCGCCGACTATGCGCGCTATCGCGCCGAGGAGCGCGCCAACGAGTACTTGCAAAGCCAGGCCGATCGCGAGGGGGCGGCCCGCGCTGGCGGTGCGGCGGTGAACGCCGCCGGTGACGCCGAAGGAACGCTGGCCGAGGTCGCCACGGTGCTGGGCGGCGTGGCCACCGTGCACATCACGTCGATGGATGCGGCCATCCACGTCGCCGACGAGCGCCTGCCGCCGCCCGACGCGCAGCTGGAGATGCGCGAGCTGACCGGCCGCCTGCGCGAAGCGCTGGCGCAGCTGCCGGAGAAAGAGCGACGGTTGATGGAGCTTTATTATCTGAGCGACAAGAATCTGGAAGAAGCCGGCCGGGAGATGGGCCTGTCGAAATCCTGGGCCTGCCGCCTGCACGCGCGCGCGGTCGAGCTGCTGCGGATCGCCATGGCGGACGCCCGGTGACCCCCGTGATTTCGCCGCGGGTGTTTTGTCTGCTGATCGCCGGGGCGCTGGTCGCGACCGCCGGCTGCTCGACGAACATCCTGCACGGGCTGGAAGAACGAAGCGCCAACGAAACCGTGGCCGCCCTGGAGCGGGTGGGCATCGGCGCGGAGAAGCAGATCGACGACGACAGCGCCGGTGGTGGCGGCAGCGCGCCGGCCTTTCGGGTGCGCGTGGCCCGCGCCGACGAAGGGCGCGCCCTGGAGCTGTTGCGGTCGCTGGGACTGCCGCGCGATCGGCGCCACGGGTTCGCCGAGGTTTACGGTCAGGCCAGCTTGATCCCCACGGCGTTCGAGGATCGAGCCCGTTACCTGGACGCGCTGGCCGGCGAGGTGGCCCGCACGCTGGAGGTCGCCGACGGCGTGGTCAGCGCCCGCGTTCACCTTTCACCGGAGGAGATCGACCCGCTGGGCGCCGACACCAGACCGCGCGCGCCGGCGCGGGCCGCGGTGCTGATCAAGGCGCGCGGGGGAAAGACGCCGCTGGCGGAGGCCGACATCAGGAAGCTGGTGGCGGGAAGCGTGCCGGGACTGGATCCGGCGGCGGTGGCGGTGGTGGTCACGTCGACGGCCGAGGCGGGAGATGCGGGCGGCGCCGGCCAGCAGTGGCTGGCCCTGGGGCCGCTGCGTCTGGCGCCGGGCAGCCGGCCCTTGCTGATCGCGGCGCTGATCGTCGGCCTGCTGTTGCTGGCCGTGATGGCCGCGCTGCTGTTCTTCACGGTGCGCCGGCTGGCCGCCCTGGAGGGAACCCAACCATCGCCTCCCCCTCGCCCGCGCGAGAACGCATAGCCAGAACGCTCCCACAGGCGGCGGCCCTGCTTTGATGACCCGGCCGACAAGCCGGGTCGCTGGCGAAGCCGGGCGAGAACCGGAGCGGAAATGTACACCGGGTACTTTGAGCACCGGAAGCGCAGCCCGGCGCAGCCAGCGGCCCGGATCGTCGGCCGTCAGTGAACCAAAAGTTTCGCTCCACTCTCAGCGGAAGACGAAACTGTGGGAGATGCTGACCGGGCCGCCCTTGAACGGTGGCAGCGCTGCCGAGGCCAGCTCGTTGATCACGCAGTCGCCGGTGGGCGTTCCTTCGAAGTCGCCGGTCACCGCCGGTGATTCGATGCTACCGCTGGGGCTGACGGTCAACTTGACCTGGGCCACGCCGCGGATCTGGAAGCGCCGGAAGCACTGGTGCACTTTCGGCTGCAGACCCTCCAGGGCGGCGTCGACGTCCTTCAGCGCGCGTTCCGGATCGACGGTGCCCTGGGCGCCTTGATCGCTCGACGCCCCCGGGCCGCCCGGCGGGGCCGCCAGCAGCGTATCCAGATCGCTGCTCTTCTTCGTCGGCACGTCGGCGGTGTCGGACGGTTCGGCGCGCGGGCTGGGTAACGTTCCGGGGTGGGCGCCGGCCCTGGCGCCCGCGAGATGACGGGGCGTCGGCTTCTCCTTCTCGGCACGGGCGGGCTCGGGGGCGGGCGGCTCGGGGCGTGGCGGCAACGGAACAATCTGCGGGCCGAGGGGTGGCGTGGCCAGCGGTTGCTCCGTGTGCCGGAAGGCCGACCCCGGGTCCGCCTCGGCCGACGCCGATCGCGGCGGCGCGTTCAGATACCAGAAGATCCCCAGGCCCAGGGCCATGACGCTGAGGCAGCCGGCCATGCCCCAGATCCACGGGGGCAGACCGTCGGCACCGCCGGTCACGCGAGCGCCCACCACCGAGTCGCGGCGGGCCATCACACCCGACAGCTCGGCGGCGCTGAGCACGGGCGGCGTATGTCCCGCGCGGGTCGAGGCGGCGATGGCCTTCAGCTCGACCAGATCGCTGCTGTCATTGTCGACCGCCTTGTCGACGGCCTTGTGAGACGCTGGACCCGCACCGCTGCGGGAGCCGTTGGGTTCGCGGGGGTGCTTCATTCTGCCGGCCCTTACCCTAGCACGGCCCTGCCCCGCTGCCCTGGCTGGAACGGCAAAAAACCAGGGGAATACGGGCTATTCGCCCGTGAACCGGGCGGCCAGCCGCCCTATCCGTCCAGTTTCTTCTTCAAAGCCGCCAGGGCGTCGTCGACGGTGCTCTTCTTTTCCATCTCGTCCAGCTTGCGCTCGGCGGCCACGGCGCTGGCGGTGCGTCCGCCCAGCTCGTCGCCCAGAGACGCCTCGGCCTCGACGGCGTCGATCTTGGTCGACATGCGTTCAAAGTCGTCAAAGGCGGAGGTGCCCGTGCCCAGGCTGCTGCCTCGTTTCGAGGCGCGGGCCTTTTCGCGCAGGCTGCCCTGGCGAAGCTTGACGTCCTTCACGCGCGCCTCCAGCGCACGCAGCCCGGCGGTCAGTTGATCGACGTAGACCTGCTGTTCCTGCAGCGACTTTTCCGCTTCGGCCTTCTCGGTCTCCTTCTGCGCCTTGCGCAGCAGAGCCTCCTTGGCCAGGGCATCGTCGCCGGCGCGCACGGCCATGGCGGCGCGGTCCTCCCAGGACCTGGCCTCGGCCGCCAGTGATTCGATGCGCTTTTGCAGCTGCTTTTCACCGGCCATCACCGTCGCCACTTCGGACCGCGCCTGGCGGGCAGAGTCCTCCATGTCGCGGACCATCTGGTCGATCTCCTTGGCCGGGTCCTGCATCCCGTCGATGACGTCGTTGACGTTGGACTTGATCAGCGTGGACAGCCTTCCGAGAATTCCCATGGGACGAAGGTTAGCGTTCGCGGCTGGCACTGTCGACTGACCCGAACCAGGAGTGTTAGGTTGGTGGAATGCAGCTCGCGGCGCTTGTCGGTCAGGACCTGGCGACGGCCGTCCTGCGGCGCGCGGTGGCTGGCGGCCACGTCCCCCACGCTTACCTGTTCGAAGGACCGCCCGGCGTCGGCAAGCGGGGAGCCGCCCTGGGGTTGGCCATGGCCATGGCCTGCCCGGTCAGTCCGCGCCAAGGATGCGGAAGCTGCGAGACCTGTCGCCGTATCGAAGGTGGTCTGCACCCGGACGTCCCCACCTTCGCGGCGGAGGGCGCCCTCATCGTCATGGAACAGGCGCAGGCCATGGTGGCGCTGGCGCAGACGCGGCCGCACGAGGCCGCCGTTCGCGTCATCATCATCGACGAGGCGGATCGGCTGAACCTGAACGCGGCCAACTGTCTGCTGAAGGCGCTGGAGGAGCCGCACGCGGGGACGCACTTTGTCCTGTGCACCACGGCGCCCGAACGGATCTTGCCGACCATTCGCTCGCGCATGCAGCGGGTGCGGTTCAAACCGCTGCCCGTCGAGACGCTGGTGTCGCTGGCCGTGGCGCACGGCGTGTCGGCCGAGCGCGCCGCGGTGGCGGCCGTGCTGGCCGACGGCTCGCTGGGCGCCACCCTGTCGGCGGCGTCGGCCGACGGCGACAGCGAGCTGTGGGCGTCCATCGATCAGCTGGAAGAGGCGGCGGCCGCCCGCGCCGTGGGCCCGGTGTTCGACGCCGCGGGCGCGGTGGCCGGCGACAAGGAGAACAAGCAAGAGCTGCCGCGCACGCTGGCCTTGCTGGCGCGCATCTATAGAGACGCCCTGGTCTCGGCCGCCGGCGCGCCCGAGCTGGCTTTGTTCACCGAGCGGGCCAGCGCCTTGATCGGACGCGGCGTCCCGGCGCTGGGGCGGGCCCTCACCGCCATCGTCGAGGCGGACGTCGCCCTGGGCGCCAACACCAACGCCGTCACCGCCGTCGAGCGCATGCTGCTGGCCCTGCGCCGGCGGCCCGCCGCCGACGCGCGAGGGGCCGGTCGTTGAGCGAACGGCCGGTCAACATCGCGGGCGTCAAGTTCCACCCCACGGGACGCACGTTCGAGTTCGACGCCGGGTCGCTGTCCTTGCAGCGCGGAGACAAGGTCGTCATCCAGGACGAAGGCGGCGTTGACGTGGCCATCGTCGCGGTGCCCAGCGCCTTGCGCCCGACGACCGGTCACCTGGCCCGCGTCCTGCGTGTGGCCGACGAGCGCGACCTGCAAAAGGTGGAGGCCAACCGGCAGCGCTCCGTCGAGGCGCTGACCTTCGGGCGCGATCTGGTGCGGTCGAGGCAACTGCCCCTCAAGCTGTTTCGGGCCGAGTTCCACCACGGCGGCGGCCGCGCCACGTTCTATTTCGCCTCCGAGATCCGCATCGACTTTCGCGACCTGGTGCGCGAGCTGTCCGCGCAGTTTCACGTCCGCATCGACATGCGCCAGGTGGGCGTGCGCGACGAAGCCAAGATGGTGGGCGGGATCGGCTCGTGCGGCCGCGAGCTCTGCTGCAGCACCTTCTTGCCGCGGTTCGCGCCGGTGTCGATCAAGATGGCCAAGCATCAGAACCTGGTCTTGAACCCCACCAAGGTCTCCGGACAGTGTGGGCGTCTCAAATGTTGCCTGGTCTACGAGGATGCCGCCTACGTCGATGCGGCCAAGGGCTTGCCCAAGGTGGGCAAGCGGGTGACCACGCCGGAAGGCATCGGGCGCGTCGGCGATCTGGACGTCTTGCAGGGACGGATCCGCGTCTACTTCGAGGACCAGCCGCCCAAGGTCTACACCGCCGACGAGGTTCGCCCCCTGGCGCAGCCGGGAAACGACCGCGGGCCGCCGCCGGTTGACGACGGCAACGACAACGGGCCGGCCGACCTGCCCCAGAACTGATCGTCGTCGATCGTGATTGATCCGGCCCGCCCTTGAGGTTCGGCCGCCGGAGGGGTACAGAAAGACCCGCTCATGTCTCGTTTCTTCATCACCACGCCCATCTACTACGCAAACGCCCTGCCCCACCTGGGCACGTTCTATTCGACCGTGGTGGCCGACGCCCTGGCCCGCCATCACCGGGCGCGGTTCGGCAAGGACGCGACCTTCCTCCTGACCGGCCTTGACGAGCACGGGCAGAAGATCGAACGCATCGCCCGCGAAAAGGGCATCGACCCGCAGACCTACTGCGACGGCATCGCCGCCGATTTCAAGAAGATCTGGGCCCGCGCCGGCATCGACTATCGCCGCTTTATCCGCACCACCGACCCCGACCACAAGGCCGCCGTCGTCGAGATGTGGCAGCGGATGCTCAAGGTCGGCGACATCTATGCCGCCGATTACGACGGGCTTTACTGCGTCGGTTGCGAAGAATGGAAAGGCGAAGACGACGTCGTCGTCGAAGGTGGCCAGAAGCTCTGCCCCATCCACCGCACGCCGGTCGAGCGGGTGAAGGAGAAGAACTATTTCTTCCGGCTGTCCCGTTACGCCGAACGGCTGCTGCAGTGGTACGACACCGGCGCGGTGCGACCGGAATCCCGCCGCAACGAGGTCGCCGAATTCGTCCGCCGCGGGCTGCGCGACATCTCGGTGTCGCGCCTGTCGGTGAAATGGGGCATCCCCGTCCCCGGTGATCCGCAGCAGGTCATCTATGTCTGGATCGACGCGCTGACCAATTACGTGACCGCGCTGGGTGGGCCGGCCGCGGTCGAAGCCGGCAGCGACGACGGAGCGTTCTGGGCGGCGTCGCACCACCTGATCGCCAAGGACATCCTCCGTTTTCACGCCGTGTACTGGCCGGCCATCCTGTGGTCGGCGGGGCTGCCAGCGCCGAAGCAGATCTTTTGCCACGGCTACCTGACCGTCAAAGGCCAGAAGATCGCGAAGTCGATCCCGGCCACCCGGGTCGACCCCGACGCCATCGCCGACGAGCTGGGCATCGATCCGCTGCGCTATTTCGTGCTGCGCGAGTACACCCTGGGCGGCGACGGCGACTTCACGTACGAGGCGCTGTTCCAGCGTTATGAATCCGACCTGGGCAACGACCTGGGCAACCTGCTGAACCGCACGGTGTCGATGGCGCAGCGCTATTGCGCCGGCGTGGTGGGCGGCGTCGCCGACGCGGACAGCGACATCGCCCAGGCGGCGCGCGCCAACCGGGAAAAGGCGGAGGAGGCCTGGTCCGACTTCGCGCCGTCGCGGGCGCTGGAATCGACCTGGCAGATCGTGCGCGACTTCAACGGGTACATCGAGGCCACCAAGCCGTGGAACCTGGCCAAGGAGCCGGCGCGCCGGGGCGAGCTGGAGCTGATGCTGGCCAACTGTTGCGAGGCCCTGCGCTGGGCGGCGCTGATGGTGGCCCCGGCCATGCCGGCGACCAGCCGGGAGATCCTGCGCCAGCTGGGGCGCGCGGCCGACGAAGACACCTGGCCCACGCGCTGGCACTGGCCGGGCGGGACGCTGGCACAGCCGCAACCGGTGTTTCCGCGCATCGAGCCCGAACGGCAAAGCGCGCTGATCACGCGCTGGGTTCCCGCCCAGGCTTCGCTGGCGGCGGCGACGGTTGCCGCCGGTTCATCGACGGACAAGCCAGCGGGGGCCGCCGGCAACACCGACGCCCCACCGGTGGAGATCGCCATCGACGACTTTGCCAAGATCGATCTGCGCGTGGCCAAGGTGGTGGCCTGCGAGCGCGT
>DATLVT010000143.1:0-7599 GCA_035577105.1 Polyangia bacterium | reverse complement strand
TTGCCATTGATCAGAACGATCCATTCGGCGGAGGCTGCGCCCGACGGATCGACCGTCCCCGCTGTGCGGGCGTACGCCAGAACGACGGCGTCCAGCACCTGACCGCTGCGCCACATGGCGGCTGGAAGGGCGGTCTGCTCGACGGCGTGGATGGCCGCGGCCACACCGGTGTCCGTCGCCTCGGCGCCCACCGGCCAGCCGCGAAAGGCCGGGATCCCCTCCGCGCGCGGGCAACCGCTGGCCAGCTCCTCGGCGGGCTTCCAGTCCTTCGGATAGTTGATGTCGCCCCGGCCCGCCCAGACAATGCTGCCCCCGAAGACCGTCATGCCGTTGCGGGCGCTGACCGCCGCGACGCCTCCGAAATCCGACGGCGTCTGGAAGAACACGTATTCGTCCGATGGGCTGGGCGGGTTGCGCGCCGGCGCGACATCGGCGCTGCCGCCAAAGCCGGTGTCCCTGTTCGCCGCCGCGCGCGCGTCGCTCTCGGCGATGGTGATCCCGGGTCCGCAAACGATCTGGTAGCCGACGGGGGCCAGGGAACGATAGTCCAGCCGGATCACCGCCGTGCATTCGCTGCCTGGCATCGCGTGCAGGGCCAGCGCCAGCGCCGCGCTCTGCTGGGCACAGCTGTACGTCGGCGCCGGTTCCTCTGCCTGTGCGTCTTGGTTGCGATCCGGTTCAGCGTCCCCGCCGGCGTCGGGGGACGCCGTGCAAGTCTGGGGCGGGCAGCCGCCTCCGTCACAGGACAGCGCAGCGAGGCCCACCAGCAGCAGACCAGCCGTCAGATAGACAGACGCCTTCATGGCTGATGGCCAATAGCCTGCCCGGCCAGCCGGCCGGCGTCGAGCGCGGCGTCGGGGCCGCGATAGCCGGTGACGTCGCCGCAGGCATGGACGCCGGGTGCGCACTGTTGTTGAGCGTCAACCTGAACGGCGAATCCGCCCAACCCCGGATCCAGCAGGACGCGGGCGCCGTGCTGGCGGGGAAGCTCCGACGCGGGGGCGGGCGTGACCCCGACGGCGACGATCTCGCCGTGGATGGTCCGCGTGTCTTCCGCCGCGGGACCGGTCACGTCCAGCCCGCGCACGGCCTGCACGCCGCGCGCGCTGACCACCTGCTGGCGCGCCAGGTCGACGACGGCGACGTCCAGGCCGGCGTCCGTCAGCCCCGCCGCCAGACGAAACGCGTGAGGCGTGCCGGCCAGGACGATGATGCGCCCGTCGGCATGCGCCGGGCGGACGCCATGATGAAAGGCCAGCCGCCCGCAGGCGCGCGCCGAGATGATGCCGGGCCGGTCATTGTCGGCGAACGGCAGGTTCTGATCGTAGGCGCCGGTGGCGTAGAGAAATCGTCGCGCCGACACCCGCAGCAGGTGAGCGGGCGTGGCCACCGCCAGAACGCCGGGCTGGCCATCCCGTCCCAGATCCTCGGGATAAAAAGCGATGGCCGTCGCGCGCGCCATCAGCTGCGCCCCGGCCGCCCGGGCGGCGTCGGCCAGCGCGGTCGCCCGTTGCGCGCCGCCCGGCTCGGCCAGCAACGAGCCGCCGGGCGTGGCCTGCTCGTCGACGACCAGCACGCGGGGCCGCGAGGGCGACGACGCCGCCGCCTGAGCCGCCGCCAGGCCGGCCGGGCCCGCGCCCACCACGCACAGATCAACCGTCATCGTCCGCGGCGAATCCAGAGTCGCGGCAGCGTCCGCGGCGGAAACGGCGTCGGCGTCGGGCAACGTCCCCGAGCCGCCCATCTGGCGCACCAGCTTGAGAAATAGACGGTTGCCCAGCCGCGTGCCCGTCATCAGCGTGTGATGATCCATCCCGCCGGGGAACAGCCAGTCGGCCGCCGTCAACAGATCGACGTCGACGGTGGGGAAGGCGTTCTGGCGTTCGCAGCGCAGCCCCGGTACGGCCGGCGTCATGCAGGCGCGCAGGTTCGGTCGTCCGTCGATGCGCAGGTAACAGGACGCGCAGTGCCCGTCCAGGCAGAAGGCGCCCCGCGACCGGTGATACTTCGACGACCGGCCCAGCGTGCGGACGTCGTTCGCCCACAACGCCACCGCCACCGATTCGCCGGCGAAGGCGCGCAGGGACTGGCCCTCGAAATCGATGGTCAGCGGCGCGCCGCGGCCCGCGCCGGCCGGCAGGTCGCGCGCGTCGTCGCTCACGGGGTGGGACCGGCCGGCCGTCTTCTCGCAGCCGGAATTGTCACAGCCTGACTTGGATCTCGTAGCGCCGGTTCTTGGCCTTCTTGGCCGGCGTGTTGTCGGGCGTGACCACCGGGCGTTCCGAGCCCATGCCCACGGCGATGATCTCGCTTTGCTGGATCCCGCGCGCCATCAGCTCCTTCACGATCACCTGGGCCCGCTTCTCCGAGAGCTGCTTGTTGTGCTCGGCGGAGCCCGACGAATCGGTGTGGCCGGAGACCTCGAACTTGTAGGCGTGCGCCCCGGCGGCATCCAGCTGCTTCTTCGCGTCGACCAGCGCGTTGGCCAGCTTCTTCAGCTTGGTGTCGCAGCCGGGCGCCAGCTCGTCGGTGTCGGTCTTGAAGCTGCACTGGTTCTTGCGGCTCTCGGCCAGCAGCTTGGCGTTCACTTTTTGCTCGATCTTCCCCTTGGCGGCGCTCTGGGCGCTGCCCGCCGCTTTTTTTGCCAGACCGTCCAGGTCGATGGCTTGCGCCTGGCCAAGCCCGGCGAACAGGATCCCGGTCATTGTCGCGACAACGAACAAAGTTTTCGTGCTCATGGGCATCACCTTACGGTCGGCGGCCGTGTCCGTAAAGTCGCCGTCAACGTTTTTGGTCGGGCCGAATATGATGGCCAACATCGTGGTATCGAATGGTGTGTTTTTGATGCAAGCGCTCCGGATATTCACCGTCTCCATCCTGCTGCTGGCCGCCCTCTGGGTGTCGCCGTCTGTCGTCGGTGCCGCCGAGGGGCCTCCGCCCATCACCTTTGCCGCCGCGGTCGAGCGGGCCTTGCAGCGCAACCCCACCGTGGCCGTGGCCCTGTCCGAGATCGCCCGCGCCGATGCGCTGGTGCGCCAGGCCCGGGCCGGGTTGATTCCCACGCTCTACGGTAACGGGACGTATACCCGCCTCGACAGCGACCGCCTCCCGTCGGCCGACAAGGAACAGCTCTACGGCAACCTGACGCTGACGGTCCCGCTGGTCGCGCCGCTGGCCTGGGGACAAACCTGGCAGGCGCGCGAGAACCGCCGCGTCGCCGAGGCCAGCGCCGCCGACGTCCGGCGCCAGCTGGCCACCGCCACCGCGCGCGCCTACCTGGCGGTGGTGGCCCAGCATCGGGTCGTGGTGGTCAATGAAACCGCGCGCGTCACCGCCAAGCAACACTATGACTATGCCCACACCCGCCTCCTCGGGGGCCTCGGCCACAGCATCGACGACGTGCGGGCCGCGCAGGATCTGGCCAGCGTCGAGGTTCAGGTGCAGGCCGCCTATGCGTCCCTGGTGCGGGCGCGCGAGGCGCTGGGCGTGCTGCTGGCCGCGGACGGTCCGATCGACACCACCGACACCGTGGAGCTGGCCGCGCCGCCGACCCAGGACCTGGCCCTGCGCGAGGCCAACGCCCAGCGCGCCGACATCAAGCTGCTGAACCAGCGCCTGGCCGCCGCGCAGGCCACCGCCGATCGGACCTGGACCTATTACGCGCCGCTGCTGTCCGCGGTGGGACAGCCGTATCTCCAGAAAGGCTCGCACGTCCTGAACGAGAAAGGTTGGCAGGCCCAGCTGATCTTGACGTTGCCCCTGTACGACGGCGGTTTCCGGTCAGGCGTCGGGCGCGAACGCGAGGTCCTGGTCGACGAAGCGCGCGCCAACCTGGAGTCGGGCCTGCGCCAGGCGCAGTCGGATGTGCGCGCCGCATTCGACACGCTGCTGCTGGCCGATCGCGGCCTGGCCGCCGCGCGCGAAGCGACCGCCTTTGCCCAGAAGGCGCAGCAGCTGGCCAACATGGCCTATCAGGCCGGCGCCACCACGAACCTGGAGGTGATCGACGCCGATCGCCGCGCCCGGGACGCCGAGACCGCCGCCGTGCAGGCCGAGGACGTCTCCCGCCAGGCCCGGCTGGATCTGCTGTTGGCCAGCGGTCGGTTTCCTTGAGATGATCGCGTCGTGACCCGCCGGCCCAGCCGTCCACGTTCACCCGCCCGTCGCCGCACGCGCACCTTGCTGGACCGCATGCTGGCGGCGCGCAACGAACACCCGGAACGTCTGGACGAGATCGACCGCGAGATCCACGCCACCTTCACCGAGACGCGCGCCGTGCTGGTGCTGGACATGTGCGGGTTTTCTCGGCTGACCCTGCTTCACGGCATCACGCATTTCCTGGCCATGATTCACCGCCTGCACGGCATCGTCCGCCCCATCATCGTCGCCAACGGCGGCCAGGTGGTGAAGACCGAGGCCGACAACGTCTTCGCCACGTTCGACGACGCGCCCCAGGCTGTCGCCGCCGCGCGCGAGATCCAGGGCAAGCTGGAGCAGGCCAACGTCTTTCTGCCCGAAGACTGGGACCTGCACGCCAGCCTGGGCATCGGTTACGGCCCGACCCTGCTGGTCGGGCAGAACGACCTGTTCGGCAGCGAGGTGAACATCGCCTCGAAGCTGGGCGAGGACGTCGCCGGCCGCGGCGAGACGTTCCTGACCGAGGCGGCGCGCGCCCGCCTGCCCGACGACGCCCGCGTCGAAAGGCGCGACATCCAGGTCTCGGCCGTCGTCGTGGGCGCCTTCAAGCTGCTGGCTTGACAGGCGGCACGGTTGCCGCCGGCGGCGCCTGCGGCCGCTCGCCGAAGATCGCCGTCCCCACGCGCACGATGGTGGCCCCTTCGGCGATGGCGACGTCAAAGTCGTGGCTCATCCCCATGGACAGCTCGGCCAGTTCGACGCGCGGGCGGACGGTGGCGGCGTGGTGATCGCGCAAGGCGCGCAGCGCCGCGAACTGCGGGCGATTGGCCGCGGCCGTGGCGGTCAGGGGCGGGATCAGCATCAGCCCCTGACAGCGGGCGTGGGACAGCGTGCTGACGTGATCCAGCAGCGCCGGCAACTGGGCCGCGGACACGCCCCGCTTCTGCTCCTCGCCGGCCAGGTTGACCTGGATCAGGACGGCGGTGTCCCGACCACGCCGATCGATCTCGTCCAGCAAGGCCTTCGAATCGACGGAGTGGAGCAACGCCACCTGGCCGGCCACGTACTTGACCTTGTTGCTCTGCAAGGGCCCGATGAAGTGCCAGACGGGCGACGGCGACGGTGACAGCGCCGACGGTGACGCCGTCACCTTCGCGGCGAAGGCCGCCTGCTTGTCGCGCAGCTCTTGCGCATAGTTCTCGCCAAAGTCCCGCTGGCCGGCCGCCAGCGCCGCCTCGATGTCGGCGACGGACATCTTCTTGCTGACCGCCACCAGCCGCACCGCGTCCGGCGCCCGTCCCGCGGCGCGCGCTGCCTCGGCCATGCGCTGGCGCACCCCCGCCAGCCCGGCGGCGATCGCTTCGGCGCGCGTCGCCGTCGAAGTCATGGCGGGCCTCCGAACGCCGGCGGTGGATAACCGGGCAGGGCCTCCAGCGCCAGAAGATCGGCGATGACCTCGGCCACCGGCAGGCCGATCACGTTGGTGTGCGAACCGCGCAGCTCGCTGACGAAAGCCGCCGCGATCCCCTGCACCGCGTACCCGCCCGCCTTGCCCGCCCACTCGCCCGACGCCAGGTAGGCGTCGATCTCAGCGGGCTGAAGCAACCGGAACGAAACCGCGGTCGACACCGCGCGCGCCACCAGCCGATCGGGCGCCCGTCGGATCTGATAGGCCGTGATCACCGTGTGCCGTCGTCCGGCCACGCGGCCCAGCATCGCCCGCGCGTCGCTTTCGTCGCGCGGCTTGCTCAGGATGTCCGCGTCGACGACGACGATGGTGTCGGCCGCCAGCACCGGCGCCTGCTCGCGCTCGGCCGGGGTCAGCCGCGCCCAGACCGCGTCGCCCTTGGCGGCGGCCAGGCGGCGCACGTGATCAGCCGGGATCTCACCCGGCAGCGGCGTTTCGTCGACGTCGGCCGGCAGCACCAGCAACCGGAGGCCCATTCGCTCCAGCAGCTCGCGCCGCCGCGGCGACGCCGACGCCAGCACCAGATCAACGGGACGAAGCGCAGCAGGGTTTGCAGTCATTCGCGCTGTTTCTACCCGAAATCGGCGCGCGTGCGAGCGCGCAACATTTTGTTGCAGCGTCCGAGACCTCTGCATGCCGAGCCGCTGCCTCCCGACGAAGCCCCTCCTGGTGATCGTCGCCGCTGCCGGGACGGCGCTTGTGGCCGCCGTCGGGTGCACCCCGGATACGGATCTGACGGACGAACGGACGCGCGATGACTCCGGTGCCGCGAGCCTGGGACCAACGGGCGCCGGGCTGGTCGATCCACCGCCGGGGGCGGGTGGGGTGCCGCCCAACCTGGCGAGTCTGGTCATTCGGTTCGGCGCGCCGGTGACGGTGCCCGACGGGGGACTCAGCGTCTGCGCCTCCGCCGCCGGCACCATTCGCTCGCAGGGCGCCGCCCAGCCGATGCCCTGTGACGGCGGCGGCGCCTGTTACCGGGTCGGGATCGCCGGGACCCTGCCGCCGGGGACCACCTGCCGCGTGACCCTGGAGGCGCCCCTGGCGCGTGAAGACGGATCGATGGTGGCGGCGGGGCCAGTCGGTCAGTTCGACACCGCGGGCGCGCCCGACCAGTCGCCGCCCCAGCTGGCCAACGTGACGACCGCGCTGGAAGCCGGCTGTCTCGCCGTGACCCTGACCACCGACGAGCCAGTGACGGTGGAAGCGGTGATTCACCTGGGCGAGGCCACCACCACGATCCCCGTCGGTGCCGGGATGGGAAACCTGGACCTGGCCATCCCGGCGCGCGGTCTCGCCCCCGCGGCCGACGGCGACATCGTCATTCGCGCCACCGATCGCGCCGGCAACGGCGCGGCGACGGAGGCCATCGCGCTGCACACGCCGCCTGCGGCCCCACCGGTGGTGATCACCGAGGTCCTGGCCAATCCCGCCGGCAAGGAACCGGAGCAGGAGTTCGTCGAGCTGCGCAACATCGGCAATGCGACGGTCAGCCTGGAGGGCCTGCGCCTGGAAGACAGCCGGGGCGGCGACGTCCTGCCCGCGGTCGACCTGGCCGCCGGCGGTTACGCCGTTGTCGTCGGCGCCGGGTACGATCCCTTCAGCCCCGTCGACGTCCAGCCGCGGGCGACGGCGGCGCTGGTGCGCCTCGACACCCGCATCGGCAGCGACGGCCTGTCCAACAGTGGCGAGGCGGTGCGCCTGCGCGCCGCCGGTGGACCCGACGCCCCGGTCATCTCCAGCTATGGCGGCTGGGTCGACGTGTCGGCCACCGCCTGGTCGGGGCGCTCCGTGCGGCGCGCCGCCGACGAAGCCTGCGACCGTCCGGCCAGCTGGAACCGCACCCCGCTGGCGGCCACGCCGGGCTGGTAGTGCTCCGCCAAGGCGCGCGGGCCCTCCCGGCGATCGCGGCGATGTGGTAGGAGAGGAGGCATGTCCGGCCATAACCGGTGGTCAAAGATCAAGCACAAGAAGGAGGCCTCCGACTCCAAGAA
>DATLVT010000142.1:0-4404 GCA_035577105.1 Polyangia bacterium | reverse complement strand
TCGAACACCGTCCAGAAGGCGCGCGCGAAGCCGGCGTCGACCGCCGTGCGCGGCGACTTGCCCAGGCGCAGCTCCTCCCGGATGCGCTCGTAGATGATGATGTTCGCGTCGACTGCCATGCCGATGGTCAGCACCAGGCCGGCGATGCCGGGCAGGGTCAACGACGCCTCGAAGGCGGCCAGGATGGCGATCATGAACAACAGGTTCAGCACCATGGCCACGTTGGCGATGAGCCCGGCGAACCGATAGTAGATGAGCATGAACAGGATGACGGCGGCCGCGCCCACGTACATGGAGAACTTGGCCTTCTCCACTGAGTCGCGACCCATGGTGGGACCGACCTGGGTCTCGAAGGTCTTGCGCAGCGGCGCCGGCAGCGCGCCCGAACGGAGCACCGCCACCAGGTCCTTGGCATCCTGCTGAAGCTGGAAGGGATCGCCAAAGCTGCCCAGCGTGATGCGACCGCGCGCCCCGATGCGCCCTTCGATGACAGGCGCGCTGGTGATCTTGTCATCCAGCAAGATGGCCATCTTGCGGCCGATGTTGTCGCCGGTCATGCGCTCGGAGATGGCAGCGCCCTGCCGGTCGAACTCGAAGCTGACCTCGGGACGGCCGGTCTGCTGATCCCAGGTCTGGTCGGCGTTGGAAAGGTACTCGCCGGTCAGGGCCGCCCGCTTGTGGAGATAGAACGTCCGCCAGTACTTGTCGGGCGTGGCCTCACCGGCGTCGTTGCGACCCTGGTTCTCCTCATAGCCGATCTCGTGGTCGGGCGGGACGGCCAGCGGTCCGGTCTGCCCATCGAAGAACTTCTTCAGGGCGTCGCGGTTCTTGGAGCGCAGGTACACGTCCTCGTGTTGCTTGCCCGCGTCCTTCTCGGTCCAGGACTCCGGCACGACGTCGATCCCCGAATCCTTGGGGACCGCGGCGGCGACCCGCTTCATGTAATCCGAACCGTCGTCGACGATCTTGAACTCGAGCTGCGCCGTGCGGCCGATGATCGACTTGATGCGCTCGAAGTCCGCCGCCTTCAGCCCAGGCAGCTCGACGATGATGTCGGTGCCCTTCTTGATGATGGTCGGCTCGGCGACGCCGAACTTGTCGACGCGGCCCCGGATGGTCTCGATCCCCTGGCGAAGGGCGTAGTCGCGCACCTCCTCGACCTGATCGGGATCCAGGCGCAGCCGCACCACGCCTGTGTCCGGCTTGCGTTCGACCAGATCCAGCGACTTGCGATAGTCGCGCAGGATCGATTCGTCCAGCTTGGCCTGATCGGCAGGGGGCTTGAAGGTCAGGACGATGTCGTCACGACCCTCGCGCGACACGTTCAGGTCGGTGATGCCCTTGTCCTTGCGCAGGCGATCCTCGACGTCGGACGACAGCCGATCAACCTTGCCCGACACCGCCTTGTCGACGTTCACCTCATAGACAAGGTGAAGGCCGCCCTGAAGGTCCAGGCCCAGCTGAATCCGTTTTTGAAAATGATTGCGAATCAGCGCCGGCTGGTCTGCCTCCGGCACCACCGTCGGGATGAGGTAGAGGCAAGCCGTTACGGTCACAACGCCGTAAAGCACGGCTTTCCACCACCATGAGCGTTCCATGCGTCAGTCCAGTTCGGGGGGTTAAGAAGCTTTGGCGTCGGCCTTGGGAGCTTCGGCGCCGGTATATCGACCGGTCACCGACGCCCGCGTCACGCGCAGGCGAACGCCTTCTTGTACCTGCAACGTCAGCTCGTTGTCTTTTATGCCGGCGATCTTCCCGATGATTCCGCCCTGGGTGACGACCTCGTCACCCTTCTTCAGCTCCGACAGCATCGCCTGATGTTGCTTGGCCTTCTTCGATTGGGGTCGGATCACCAGCAGCCAGAACACGCCAAAGATCAGAACCAACGGAACGATTTGCATGAAGGCGCCGCCGCCCCCGGGGGCTTGCTGAGCCATTCCAAGTAGATATTGAGTCACCAGTGCGAGGCCTCCAGCCGCGAAACGCATAGCAGAGGCCCGATCAAGGGTCAAGCATCCCGCGTGGATAGAAACACTATTGCCAGTACGGCACTTGTCGGTGCGGTTGCTGTAGAGTGCCGCCCGATGACGTACGGAGCACTGCTATCGGGCAAGCTGGTCAGCGAAGGCAAATTCCAGGAGGCGGTCGACGCGGCCACCTCGGAGATCACCCTTCAACCTGACGAGCCGGAAGCCTATTTCAACCGCGGGCAAGCCAGGGTCGGGCTGGATCACCTGGCGGAAGCCGTTTCGGACTATGAACGCGCCTTGAGGCTGGACGCCAGCAACAGCGCGCTGGACCCGGAAGCGGCGGACGACGAGCTGTTCTTCGCCCTGCGCATGCTGGCCGCCCAGCAGCAGGACCGCGCGGTGGCCATCGGCACGGTGAAACGCTACCTGACGCTGCTCCCCGGGGGCCGCCACATCGACGATGTCGCCAAGTGGATCGACAAGTTCAACGGCGTCGAGACCCTCTGGTATCGCGAACGAGCCTGAGTGACCGTGGAAGGGGGGCCTGAGGGCCGCTCCCACGAGCCCTCCCCATGCGACGAGAGCCGAGAGCCGAGGGCGGATCCTGTTTGGCCTGCGCGGTCTCCGGCGGGCAAAGCCCGCCTTCGATCCAAATTCGGATCGTCGCTCATGCCTCGTCGTCGGCGAAGGCGAGGACGTCGCGGATCTCGGCGACGCGCAGGGCAAACATGACCAGGCGATCGAAGCCCAGGGCCACACCCGAAGTCGGCGGCATGCGCGGCAGTGCCGCCAGCAGCTGCTCGTCGAGCGGGTAGACGGTGCGACCGCGGGCGGCGCGCACGGCGGCTTCGTCGACAAAGCGTCGCCGCTGCTCGACGGCGTCGGTCAGCTCGCCAAAGGCGTTGGCCAGCTCCAGGCCCCCGGCGTAAAGCTCGAAGCGCTCGACCAGCCGGCAGTCGGACGCTTTTCGTCGCGCCAGGGCGCCGAGGGGAGCCGGCCAGTCGAAGACGAAGGTCGGCGGCGCGACGGCCAGCGCCGGTTCGATCCTGTCGAGGAAGGCCTGAAAGAACAGGTCATCCCACTCCTGGGCGCTGCCAGCGTCGACGCCGGCCGCGCGCAGCTTGACGGCCAGCTGCCCGACGGATTCGCCGCCGTCGATCGCGACTCCAAGGTGCTGGTGAAACAGCGCCGACACGGTGGTCCGTTCGAACACTGACGGCAAATCCGGCGCAGGCGGCGGCCAGCCGGCCCCGGCCGCCGCGGTCACCGCCACCCGGACCAGCGCCTCGCAGTCGGCGGCTATCTTTTCCAGCGGCGCGTCGGCGCGATACCACTCGACGATGGTGAACTCCGGCTGGTGGTGTGGCCCGCGTTCATCACCGCGCCAGGCCTTACCGAGCTGAACGATGCGCGGGAAGCCGCCCGCCACCAGCCGCTTCATGTGGTACTCGGGCGAGGTGATCAGCCAGCGGCGCGGTCGTCGAGGCTCGGTCGCCTCGATGGCCTCCAGGTGAACCTCCTGGCCGGGCGCCGCCACCCGCGCCGGCGTCTCCACCTCCAGAAAGCCTTCCCCTTCGAACCACCGCCGCACCGCCCGCAGGATCGCGGCGCGCGCCTCCAGCGCTGGACGCCGCGCTGCCAGCCGCCCGGGTTCGTCCGTAGACATCGGCGTCGCCGTCGACATTGACGATCGGCGTCGCCTTGGGCCGGCGGTCAGGCGCGACCGACGCGTTCCAGGTACTCCCCGGAGCGCGTGTCGATCTTCACGACGTCGCCGACGCTGATGAACAGCGGCACGTTCACCGTGGCGCCGGTGGAGATCTTGGCCGGCTTGGTCGATCCGGTGGCGGTGTCGCCCCGAAATCCAGGCTCGGTCTCCATGATCTTCTGCTCGATGAAATTCGGCAGGGTCACGCCGACCGCGCGGTCCTGGAAGAACAGCACCTCGACGTTGATGTTCTCGGGCATGAAGTCTGCCGAGTCGCCGATGGTCGTGTCGGGGATCTGCACCTGGTCGTAGCTGGTCGTGTCCATGAAGACGAACGAATCGGCGTCTTTGTACAGGTACTGCATCGTCTTGGTCTCGACGTTGGCCGGCTCGAACTTCTCGCCCGAGCGGAAGTTGCGCTCGAGGACCGCGCCGGTGAGCAGGTTCTTCACCTTGGTGCGCGTGAACGCCGCGCCTTTGCCGGGCTTGACGAACTGAAACTCCACGACCGTGTATGGCGCCCCATCCATCATGATCTTGAGGCCCTTACGGATATCCGACGTATCGTACATGAGGCGTGCGATCTAGCCCGGCACCCGGGACCCCGTCAAGCCTCGAGCATCGATTCAGGCTTTCGACGTGCCCTCTCGTCCGTAGGCGTCCTGCAGGCGCACCACGTCGTCGAGCTCGGTGGTCGACACCTCGAATACATCGGTGTCCTCGACC
>DATLVT010000141.1:0-10270 GCA_035577105.1 Polyangia bacterium | reverse complement strand
CAGGCCCAGGCGCCAGCGACCGGCCCGGGCCAGGGCGTGGCCGCGGGCGGACCAGCGCAGCGGTGCAAAGGTGGTGGCGTCACCGATCACGGCGCCCCGTCCGAACGCCGCCACGCCGAAGAATCCCAGGTCGCCCGGGTCTTGCGAATACGCGTACACGGTGCCCGCCACCCCGCCGTCCAGCCAGCGGCCGACCAGCGTGACGTCGGCGGCGCCGTACCCTTGCACCACGTTGAATTGATCGCGGCGCAGCAGGCTGCGAATCTGCGCCGAGCAGCCACGCTGGCGGCAGCGCTGCTGCAGCTCCGCCAGGGTCACCACATTGCCGTTCACCTGCCGCAGTCGACGCAGGCGCTGGGTGCTGTCGAAATCCGTCGCGCCGGCGGTCAGGGTGGCGATGACCTGCAGCTTCATCAGCTCCAGCGAATCGTACTCGACGCCAAGCTCGCCGCCCCAGGACCACGAATGCACGCGCACCTCCGCGTCGACCGTCGTGGAAACGCCCGCGGCCGTCTCGAACGGAATGGTGGCCGCCGTCAGCGACGTGCTGGGCAGGGACGCCACCGCTCGCCCCAGCAGGGCCCAGTGCGACGAGAGTTGCCAGTCGGCGCCCAGGCCGAATCGGATGACCGTCCCGCCGCGATCGGGAAACCCCGAGCCGACAGCCGGCGCCCCCGAGTCGTGCAGCAACGTTCCGTCGTAGGTGATTCCGATTTTCTCGGACAGCTCGTTGGTCCCGATCAGCCGGTCGGAGAAAAAGGTCGTCCGCGGGGCCGCCTCGTTGGTCGGGGCGGCGCCCGCGCTGAACTGATCGGAGATCGTGCCGGCCCGGGCGGTCGGGCCGGTCATCACCCACGCCATCAGCGCCGCTGTGAGAGGAAAATTTTTTACCAGGGGTGAAGACATCTACGGGCTGCCGGCGGCCTCGGTCATCAGTACAGGAACCGGAAAAAATGTTCTACCCGACCCACCGTCAGGGGCGACGGCCCTCTGGCAAGGCGCCGCCGGCCGAAAAATCGATCCGAAGGAAAACCCGAAAAATACCGTAATTCCCGGGGTTCCTGGGCATCTCGCACAAAGTTACAAAGGTTTTTCGCGCACGAAATCACCTGTTAACCAAACGTCCCTAGAGTGGCTTCACAGGAAACAGGAGGCCGCTCATGTGGGAGCAGTACAAGAAGACGTTCGGCAGCATGCAGGTGTTCATCGCCGTGGTCACCGTCGGGTTGTTCTTCGGGCTGGGCCACCAGTGGTCCATGGCCGCGGGATTTTTTCTGATGATGCAGACGGGCGCGGTCTTTGGGGCGGCCTGGGCAACGAGATTGAGAAAACGATTTCACCCACCGGCGTGGTGACGCGAGCGGTCCAACTTTCAACCAACACGTGAGAGGTAAAAAAGACATGTTCAACATCCGTAACGTTAGACAGCGACGCTGGCTGGCGGCCATGGCGTTGGCCGTGACGCTGGTGGGGGCGTTTGCCACGCAGGCATTCGCCGACGATCCAGCTCCCGACAAGACAGGCGCCTTCCAGACCACCCCGACGGCCTACTCGGTCCCCGGCTATACCAAGCCGGTCCCCGAGAAAGCCACCACCAAGGAGCTGGCGATCGCCGTCGACGCGGTGGCGCAGTCGGCGTCACACGGGATCTACTCGGTGAACTTCGTGTGGACCCTGGTGGCGGGCTTCCTGGTCATGTTCATGCAGGCCGGGTTCGCGCTGGTCGAGACGGGCCTCATTCGCGCCAAGAACGCCTCGCACACCATGTCGATGAACTTCATGGTGTACGGCCTGGGCATGCTGGGCTTCTTCGTCTGCGGGTTCGCCTTCATGTGTGGTGGCCTCAATGGCACGGCCATTGGCGGTCCGGTCACCCTGGGCGGAACGCCGACGCTGCATTCGATGCTGACGATCGGCTCGGCGGTCAACGGCGACCATGGCTGGGGCCTCCTCGGCACCACCGGGTTCTTCCTGACCGGTAACGGCTATGACGGCGCCGTCGTCGTGCTGTTCTTGTTCATGATGGTCTTCATGGACACCACGGCCACCATCGTCACCGGCGCCTGCGCCGAACGCTGGAGCTTCAAGAGCTTCTTCATCTTCAGCATCATCATCGGCGCGTTCATCTACCCGGTGTTCGGGTGCTGGGTGTGGGGCGGCGGCTGGCTGGCCCAGATCGGTTATCGGTGGGGCCTGGGCCACGGCGCCGTCGACTACGCAGGTTCGGGCGTCGTCCACTTGCAGGGTGGCGCGCTGGCCTTCATCACCGCGCTGTTGATCGGCCCGCGCATCGGCAAGTACGACGCCGACGGCAAGGTCAACCCGATCCTTCCGCACCACATTCCGATGGTGCAGCTGGGCACGTTCATCCTGGCCTTCGGCTGGTTCGGCTTCAACGCCGGCAGCTCGCTGGCCGGCGCTGACGGCCGCATCGGCATCGTCGCCGCCAACACCATGATCGCCGGCATGTCGGCGACCATCTCTGGCGTCGTCTATATGTGGCTGCGATATGGCAAGCCTGATCCCAGCATGATGTGCAACAGCATGCTGGCTGGTCTGGTGGCCATCACCTCGCCCTGCGCCTTCGTCTCTCCGGTCAGCGCCTTCGTCATCGGCCTGGTTTCAGGCGTGCTGGTCGTGGTGGCGGTGTTCTTCTTTGACCGCGTCAAGATCGACGATCCGGTCGGCGCCATCAGCGTCCACGGCGTCAACGGCGCCTGGGGCCTGATCGCCGTCGGTCTCTTCTCCGACGGATCCTACGGTCAGGGCTGGAACGGCGTCGGCGCCACCGACTATCTGGGCCTGGCCGGCCGCGGTGTCACCGGGTTGTTCTACGGCGACTCGAAGCAGCTGGTCGCCCAGTTCGTCGAGGTCGGCGTCGGCATCGCCTGGAACGTGGTGGTGGGCGGCCTGGCGTTCTACGCCATCGGCAAGGTGCTCGGTTCGAACCGGGTCTCTGCCGAGGTCGAGATCGCCGGTCTCGACGTACCGGAGATGGGCCTGCCCGGCTATCCCGAGTTCATGGAGCACATCACGCCGGCCGACGTGCCGGCGACCCAGGTGGCCGCGGCAAAGAAGGCGGTTCCTTCGCTGGGCAGCATCTGATCAGCAGCGCATCCAGACCGTAGTCTTGGGCTGGGCTCCGCCTGTGCGGGGCCCAGCCTTTTCTTTACCGCAGACCTGATGCCGAAGACCCGAGACAAATGATCAAAGACGTCCTCCTCTGCCTGGAAGGCTCCGCCAGCACGGAAGCCGCCACCCGCACCGCGCTGCAGATCGCCCGGTCGCAGAACGCCCACCTGGTGGGGCTGGTCATCGTGGACGAGCCGCAGATTCGCGCGGGCGCCGCCACCAGCATCGGGGGCGCCAGCTATAAACAAGAGCGAGACGAGTCGTTGCTGGCCGAGGCGAGGAAGAACGCCGCCGCCTGGCTGGGCGCCTTCGATCGCCACTGCCGGGAAGCGAACATCGTCGGCGAGACCCGCCAGATCGTCGGCCGGGCCGCCGCCAACATCTTGCGTGAGATGCAGGCCTTTGATCTCAGCGTGATGGGCCGCGACGCCAACTTTCATTTCGAGACCGAGTCGACCGACCCCGCCACCCGCAGTTACGTCCTGCACCGATCGAAGAAGCCGACCATCCTGGTGCCGGCCACGGGCCGCCCGGTCTGGAAGCGGGCCATGATCGCCTACGACGGGAGCACGGCGTCCAAGCGGGCGGTGACGGCGTTCGCGGACAGCGGCCTGGCCCACGGGCTGGAGCTGCACGTGGCCACCGTCGACGACGACGGCGCCACCGCCTGGGAGATGGCCGGGCGGGCGGTCGAGGATCTGAAGCGACGCAGCTTCCACGCCGCCCTGCACAACGTGGTCTCCGTGCTGCCGATCGCCGAAGCCTTGCTGGAGCAGGCCGCCAAGCTGGAGGCGGACGTCATGGTCATGGGCGCCTATGCCGGCTCGCGAATCATGGAACGGGTCTGGGGCTCGGTGACCACGGACCTCATCGAAAAGACCACCATCTCGCTTTTTCTTCAGCACTGAGGTCGTTGCACCATGCCCAGCGCCGCGGAATCCGCTCTCCTGGTCACGCCCGTCTGGGCGGTGCTGCCCTTTGCCTGCTACCTGCTGCTGATCGCGGTCCTTCCGCTCTTCTTCGGTCATTTCTGGGAGAGCAATCGCAACAAGCTGCTGCTGGGGCTGCTGCTGGGCGCGCCGGTGATTGTTCACCTGCTGGGCCGCGCCGACGGCGCGGCGCTGCTGACCACGACCGTCTTTGAATACGTCTCGTTCATCGCCCTGCTGGGCGCCCTGTTCGTCATCTCGGGTGGCATCTACGTCCACGGCGCGCCCGCCGGCACGCCGGCGGTGAACACCGTGTTCCTGGCCATCGGATCGTTGCTGGCCAGCCTGATCGGAACCACCGGGGCCTCGGCGCTGTTGATCCGTCCGCTGCTGCGCGCGAACCAGGGACGCAAGCGTCTGACCCACCTGGTGGTCTTCTTCATCTTCATCGTCTCGAACGGCGCCGGGATGCTGACGCCGCTCGGTGATCCACCACTGTTCCTGGGATTTCTGCGGGGCGTTCCCTTCACCTGGACGCTGCGTCTGGCGGCCCCGTGGGCGCTGGTGAACGGAGTCCTCCTGGTGCTGTTTGCCGTGTTTGATTGGTTCACCTTCCGAGGCGACGCCGCGCGGGCGGCCGTCGCCGCTGGCGTCCCCGGTGCCGTCACCGCTGCGCCGACGCCGGCCCTGACGGCACCCACGGGCAAGGAGCGGCTGCGAATCGAGGGGCGGCTGAACATCCTTTGGCTGCTGGGAATCGTCTTCACGGTCTTCGCCGCCGGGACCTGGGGACCGGCCCTGCTGCCCAACGGGCACGCGCGCGCGCTGGCGCAGGTCATCTGCATGGTCGCGCTGGCGGCGGCGTCCTGGCGGACCACGCCTGGCCATGTTCATCAGGCCAATCGTTTCTCCTGGGCGCCCATCGTCGAGGTGGGCGTGGTGTTCGTGGGGATCTTCGTGACCATGGTGCCGGCGCTGCTGTTTCTGGAAGAGCGGGGGGCCAGTCTGGGGGTCACCAAGCCGTGGCAGTTCTTCTGGGCGTCGGGCGCGCTGTCCAGCGTGCTGGACAACGCGCCCACCTATCTGACGTTTGCATCCCTGGCCAGCGGCGTCGCCGATCACGGCGCCGGGGTCCTGACCGCGGCGAACCTGGGAGCCCTGGCGGCGCATCCCATCGGCCAGGAGCTGCTGGCGGCGGTGGCGTGCGGGTCGGTGTTCATGGGCGCCAACACGTACATCGGCAATGGTCCCAACTTCATGGTCAAGGCCATCGCCGAGCAGCACCATGTGCGCATGCCCAGCTTCTTCGGGTACACGCTGTGGTCAGGCGCCATCCTCATCCCGTTGTTCGGCCTGGTGGCGCACTTCTTCTTTTAGGCCCATCGAAAAAGGCCCCCGCCTCCCAAAGCCCGCCCGATTCATTTGAGAAAATGGAGCGATCGGACGATGCGAACGGCAATGAAGGCCTACAGCGCCGGATTGGCCGTGTTGCTTGCAGCGGGGGCGCTGGTCGCGCACCCGCGGGCGGCCGAGGCCAAGGGCGGTCGCAACGTCGCTGTGTCGGTCTCGCCTTTTGGTGGCGACAACAGCGAGCCGCTGCGGCGCCAGGTCACGCGTTTGATGCGCGGGCGCGGGTTCTCCGTGGTGACCTCCCTGCCGCGCGTTGACGACTCCACCCAGTACCCGCCGCTGGCGCGCGAGCACCACCTGGCGGCGTTTCTCACCGGCGACGTCGAGACGCGCCAGCGCGCCCGCACGCCCGCCCGTCAAACAGTCACCTTCGTGGTCTGGAACGGCGCCACCGGCGCCGAGCTCGGCCGCTGGTCGGCCACGGGCGCGCCGCGCCGCCTGCCCAGCGTCGTGGCGCGGGGCTTCTTCAAGAATCTGGGCCGGGCCTTCCAGGCGGCCGATCCACCGCCGCCGCCGCCACCACCGCCGTCACCGTCACCGTCACCGTCGGAAAAAACGCCGGCGCCGCCGCCTGCCGGCAATGCCAGCCCCAGCGCCAGCGCCAACGCCAGCGAGCCGGCGCACTCAGCACCGGCGGATCGATCGCTGATCGACCTCGCCAACCAGGTTTCAGAGAATCACAAGCTGGGGATCAGCACCCAGACGGCCCTCAACATCGTCTGGACCCTGCTGACCGGCTTTCTGGTGATGTTCATGCAAGCCGGCTTCGCCATGGTCGAGGCCGGCTTCACCCGGGCCAAGAACCTGGCCCACACCCTGGGCATCAACTTCCTCGTCTACTCGATTGGCGGGATCGGGTACTGGGCGGTGGGGTTCGCCCTGCAGATGGGCGGCGTGGGCGCGCTGTCGACCTTCGGCAACGACGCCACGCTCAGCAGCGAATTCGTCGTGACCTTCTTCGGCAAGGACTTTGGCCTGTTCGGCATGCGTGGTTTCTTCCTGTCGCCCGAGGTGTACACCGCGCCGGTGGCCGCTCTGTTTCTGTTCCAGATCGTCTTCATGGACACCATGGCCATCATCCCCACCGGGGCGATGGCCGAGCGCTGGAAATTCAGCTCGTTCGTCCTTTTCACCTTCGTGCTGGCGTCCTTCACGTATCCGATCTTCGGCAACTGGGTGTGGGGCGGGGGCTGGCTGTCGCAGCTGGGCCACAGCTTTCACCTGGGCCACGGCCACGTCGACTTCGCCGGCAGCTCGGTCGTGCATCTGGCCGGCGGTGTGGCCGCGCTGGTGGGCGCCAAGCTGCTGGGCCCCCGCATCGGCAAGTACGACGCCACCGGCAACCCGCGACCCATTCCCGCCCACAACATGGCCATGGGGGTGCTGGGGACTTTCATCCTGGCCTTCGGGTGGTTCGGGTTCAACGCCGGCTCCACGCTGGCCGGCAGCGACACCCATATCGCGATCATCGCCGTCAACACCATGCTTGCCTCGGCGTCGGGCGCCTTCGGCGCGTACCTGTACATGAAGCTCCGCTTCGGAAAACCCGAGCTGGGGATGATGTGCAACGGCATGCTGGCGGGACTGGTGGCCATCACCGCGCCCTGCGCCTTCGTGACCTCGCCGGCCGCCATCTTCATCGGCGCCGTGGCCGGCGTCCTGGTGATCGTCTCGGCGATGTACCTGGAGAACCGGGCGCGGATCGATGACCCGGCCGGCGCCATCTCCGTCCACGGCACGTGCGGGGCCTGGGGCATCCTGTCGCTGGGGCTGCTGGCCGACGGACGTTATGGCGAAGGATGGAATGGCGTACCGGGCACCGTGCGCGGGCTGTTCTACGGCGATCCCTCGCAGCTGGTCGCCTCGCTGATCGGCATCATCGTCTGCGTTGCCTGGACGGGCGGCGTCACCTATGGCGCCTTCCGGCTGATCGACAGGCTGGTCGGCAATCGCAGCACCCCCCAGGAGGAGATGGCCGGCCTGGACGTTCCCGAGTTTGGCGTCGAAGGCTATGCCACCGACAAGGGCGACGTGCCTGGCAGCGGATGGACGCCGTGAGGGGGCTCGGATGTCGCTGACTCAATCGGTGAACTTGCTCTGGGTGCTGGTGGGCGCCTTCATGGTCATGTTCATGCAGGTCGGTTTCGCCATGGTCGAGACCGGGCTGGCCCGCAGCAAGAACGCCGTCCACACCATGGCCATGAACTTTGCCGTCTACCCCGTCGGCGTCCTGGGGTTCTGGCTGGTGGGGTATGGACTGATGATGGGCGGCGTCGGGGGCTGGCCGTCGCTGGGCGCGGCGTTTCCCGGTGTTCATGAAGTGGCGTTGACGGTGCGGGGGTATTCCTTCGGCCTGTTCGGCGCCTCGCGCTTCGCGCTGATCAGCGCGCCGCACGACGCCTCCAACCTGGCCATGTTCTTCTTCTCCGTCGTCTTCATGGTCACCTCCGCCACCATCCCCACGGGCGCCCTGGCCGAGAGATGGCGATTCGCGGCGTTCCTGATCTACTCGGCGTTCGTCTCCATGCTGCTTTATCCGCTGTATGGCAACTGGGTGTGGGGCGGCGGCTGGCTGGCCGGGCTGGGCATCACCGCCGGGCTGGGACACGGACACGTCGACTTTGCCGGGTCGTCGGTGGTGCACATGACCGGCGGGATCATCGCCCTGGCCGGCGTCCTGGTGCTGGGCCCGCGCGCCGACAAGTTTCGCCGCGACGGCACCATCGCCGCGCTCCCGGGCCACAACCTGCCGATGGCCGTCATCGGCACGCTGGTGCTGGCCTTCGGATGGTTCGGCTTCAACGCCGGCTCGACGCTGTCGGCGGCCGATCCCCAGATTGCCACGGTGGCGGTGAACACCTTGCTGTCTTCCAGCGCCGGCGCCTTCACGACGCTGCTTTACGTCTGGCACTTCCAGCACAAGCCGAACATCGGGATGGTCTGCAACGGCCTCCTGGGTGGCCTGGTCGCCATCACCGGGCCCTGTCCCTTCATCGGCCCGGCCGCCGCCGTCCTGATCGGGGTGGTGGCCGGCGGTCTGGTTCCCTGGTCGGTGGAGGTGCTGGAGCGCCGGTTTCGCATCGACGATCCGGTGGGCGCCATCGCCGTGCACGGTGTCTGCGGCGTGTGGGGCGCGCTGGCGCTGGGGCTGTTCGCCGACGGAACCTACGGCGCGGACTGGAACGGCGTCGCCGGCAACGTTCGCGGCCTGATCTTCGGCGACCCGAGACAGCTGCTGGCGCAGATGGTGGGCATCGCGGCCAACGTGGCCTTCGTCTTTCCCGCGGCGTACTTCTTCTTTCGTCTGGTTGATCGTCTGTTCGGCAACCGCGTGTCGGCAGAAGCCGAGGCCGCCGGGCTGGACGCGACCGAGATGGGGGCCGAGGCATATCCGCCGGAGTAAGTTCTTTCCCGCGACGCTTCCCGCGCGCCGTCACCGATCGTCCAGTGCACCATGACAGGTACAAGGTTCTTTCAGGCAGCTACCTCATCCTTGCAGTCGTCGCGCAGCTCGAGTGTCATCGTCGCGTTATGAAAGTTTCTTCTAGAGGGCACTCAAAAGAATGTTTCGGTTTTGGCAGCCGCCGCCGCGGACAAGGCTGGTTCTTCGGCTTGTGATACCCGGCACGACGTTTGCTGGTGGTGATGCGGGCACGACTCGCTGGCCCCACCATGCTGGACCGACTCATTGATTTTGCCGTTCACCGGCGGCTGATCACTCTCGTCGCAACTTGCGGCTTTGCGATCTTCGGGGCCTACACGTTCAGCAAGCTGAAGATCGAAGCGTTCCCCGATGTCACCAATGTTCAGGTCATGCTCATCACTCTCTATCCGGGCCAGGCGGCCGAGGAGGTGGAGCGAAAGGTGACCATCCCGGTGGAGCGGGCGATGACCGGCACGCCGCGGATGATGGTTCAGCGGTCGATCACGTCATTTGGACTCTCGCAGGTGATCCTGACGTTCGAAGACGGCGTCGACATCTACTGGGCTCGGCAGCAGGCCGCCGAGCGCATGCAGGACGCGAGCCTGCCACCGGGGATACAGCCCCAGCTGGGGCCGAACGACACGCCGGTGGGACAGATCTATCAGTACACCCTGGAGAGCGATCACCACACGCCGAGCGAGATCCGGAGCTGGCAGGAGTGGGTGGTCGCCAAGCACTTGATGGCGGTCCCCGGGGTGGCCGACGTGGTCAGCTTTGGGGGCTTCATCAAGGAGTACCACGTGCTCGCTGATCCGGCGAAGCTGCGCAACAGCGGCCTCGCCCTCAAAGATCTCGTCGAGGCCATAGATCAGTCGAATTCGTCGACCTCCGGCGGCTATGTCCGGCACGGCGAGGCCGAATTCGTTGTCCGCGCTCGCGGCTACATGGGAACAACGACGGACATAGAGACCACAGTCGTGCGCACCAGGAACGGTACCCCCATCCTGGTCGGGAACCTGGCCAAGGTCGTGGAGGGCTACACGCCGCCGCGAGGAGCGGTCGGTCGCAACGACGCCATTGATTCCGTCGACGGAACCGTGCTGCTGAGACGAGGGGAAAACCCCAAAGACGTCCTCGATGCCACCAATGAGGCGATCGCGCGCATCAACCGCGAAATCCTGCCCAAGGGGATGAAGATTGTTCCCTTCTATGATCGGACGCGGCTGGTAGAGACGACGCTGCGAACGGTGTCCCACAACATGATCGAAGGCGCCGTGCTGGTGGCGCTGGTCCTGTGGCTGTTTCTGCGCGCGGCGAGCGGCTCGCTGGCGGTGGCGATCACAATGCCTCTCGCGCTGCTGACAGCGTTCCTTGG
>DATLVT010000140.1:0-6699 GCA_035577105.1 Polyangia bacterium | reverse complement strand
TCGTATCTCGAGATGAAGGTGAATCGCGCCGGCAGGGCGTTGCAGGAGGTCGAATCGTGACCGACAAACAGTCATCCCGCCCGTCATTGCGGCGGCTGCTGGAGACCACCCGAGACGAAGAGCTGGACTGCGATCGCTTTCAAGAGCTGGTGGCGTCGTGGATCGACGGACGCATCGCCGATCCCGCCCTCCGCGCGCTGCTGGAACATCACCGCCAGCAGTGCCCCGAATGCGGCGAGGAGCTGGAGATTCTGCGTCGGGCGCTGGAGTCCGACGCCGGCTAGCGCTGGCGACCGTCGCGGCGCCGGGCGCGCCAGTCCTCGCGCGTGATGGCCCATCGTTCGTGGTCGCGCCAGCGCCCCCCAATTTTCAGATACCGCAGGGAGAACCCTTCTTTGCGGAAGCCCAGGCGCTGGACCAGCAGCCGCGAGGCCTGGTTTCGCGGCTGAAGGTTCGCCTCCAGGCGATGCAGCCGGTGAACCAGGAACGCTCTCCTCAAGACCAGGTCCAATCCGGCCGTCATGACCCCTCGGCGGGCGTGCGCGGCGTGAACGTAAAAGCCAAGGTACGCTGACTGGAACAGCCCGCGGACGATCTCGCTGATGTTGATCACGCCGACCAGCTCACGGGTGACGGCGTCACGGAGCAGGTACCCGATCACGGCGCCCGTGCGACACCGGTCCAGATAGGTCGCCCAGCCGCGGGCGTGCTGTTGCAGGTACACCCACGGGCGATGCAGGCGCCGGCTCGTTCTCGCCAGCGAGACGAGCTCGAGGGCGTTGCTGTCACCGGCCTGCTCGATCAATAGCTGCGGTTTCATGGAGCCCGCCCGTCAGGACCGCGAAGAGGACAGCCCGGTTGCCAGACCATTCCCTGCAGGCCTATGGACAGGTGCCCGTGGTCGAGTCGCAATCGCCGACGCACTTGACGTTGCCGCGCTCGACGCAGCTTCCCTGGCCGTCGCAGGTCTTGGGGTTGCGAGACAGCTTCTTGTTCATGCAAGTCGCCGGAGCGCAGACGGTGTCGGCGGGATAGTCGCGGCAGGCGCCGGCGCCATCGCAGGTTCCGTCCTGTTTGCACTGGGCGGCCGGGGTGACGGCGCAGCCGCCGTGCAGGTCGGGCTGACCGGCCCCCACGTTCGCGCACGACCCCAGAAAACCCGACACGTTGCAGGCCTGGCAAAGGCCGCAGCTCGCCGACGCGCAGCAGACGCCGTCCACGCACTGTCCGTTGTCGCACTCGTCGTTCCCCGCGCAGGCGGCGCCCTGGGCGCGCCGCCGGCACAGCGTCCCCACGCAGTGATTCGGGGCCACGCAGTCGGCATCGGAGGCGCAGGAGGCGACGCAGGCACCGGCCCGGCACACGGAGGGGGCGCAGCTGGCGCCCGCCGCCGGCGCGGCGCACACGCCCGCGGCGTTGCACGTCGACGCCCCCACCGGCGTGTTGCCGTTGCAGCTCCCGTTCAGACAGACGGTCCCCACCGGGTAGCGCTGGCAGGCGCCGTTGCCGTCGCACTTGCCGGTCTGGCCACAGCTGGACGCCGGCGCGGCGGTGCACATGCCGCGCGGATCAGCCGCCCCCGGCGGGACCGGCTGACACGACCCGGCCTTGCCGGCGACGTTGCAGGCCTGGCAAGAACCGCAGGCCATCTGCGCGCAGCAGACGCCGTCGACGCAGAAACCGCTGGCACATTCGGTCCCCACCCCGCAGCCGGCACCGACGGGCTTGGGCCCGCAGCTGCCGGCGGCGCAGACGTTGGGGCTGATGCAGTCGCCGTTGACGGCACAGGTGGTGTTGCACGCGCCACCGGCGCCGCACTGGTAAGGCGCGCACGACTGGGTCGCCGCCGCCAGGCAGGTGCCGCTGCCGTTGCAGGTGCGCGGCAGCGACTGGGTCGAGCCGGCGCAGGTGGCGGCGGCGCACATGGTGCCGGCCGCATAGCGGTGGCACGCCCCGGCCCCGTCACACTTGCCGTCGGTGCCGCAGCTGCTGGCGCCCGTGTCGGCGCAGGCGCCGTGCGGATCGACCGCCAGCGCGGGCACGGCGGCGCAGCGCCCCTTCGATCCGGTCAGGTTGCAGGCCTTGCAGGCCCCGCAGCTTCCGGACTCGCAGCAGACGCCGTCGGTGCAGCTGCCGCTGGCGCACTCGTTGGACAGGGCGCAGGTGGTGCCGTTCGGTTTCAGGCCGCAGGCTCCGCCCAGGCAGACGTTCGGCGCCAGGCAATCGGCGTCGCTGCCGCACGAGACAAAGCAGCTACTGCCGTTGCAGCGATACGGCCTGCAGTTCACCATCGCGCCCGCGATACACGCCCCCACGTTGTTGCACGTCGAGGGCAGCGCCTGCGTCGATCCGCCGCAGCCGCGTGGCGCGCAGACGGTGCCGGGCGCAAAGCGGCGGCAGGCCCCGTTGCCGTCGCACCGCCCGTCCAGGCCGCAGGTCGTGACGTCGACCGCCTTGCACATCCCGCGCGGATCAGCAGCGCCCGGCGCCGCGTTCTTGCAGATCCCCGGGCTGGTGGCCAGCGAGCACGAACGACAGGGGCCGTCGCAGGCTTCGCTGCAGCAGAGGCCATCGACGCAGAAGCCACTGTCGCACTCACCCGCGGCCTTGCAGGCCTGGCCGGTCCCCTTCAGGCCGCAGCTCATCTTCGTGGCGTCGCAGCTGTTGCCAGGCGCGCAATCGTCATTCACCGCGCAGGTGGCGTTGCAGCGTCCGTCCTTGCACCCGAACGGATCGCATCGCATCGTGCCGGCCGACTGACAGACGCCCTTGCCGTCGCAGGCGCTGGCCCGGGTCAACGTGGGGCCAACGCAGGACGCCGGCCGGCAGACGGTGTCGGCCGCGTACAGCGCGCAGGCCCCTTTGCCGTCGCACACGCCGCTCTGTCCGCAGCTGGTGGGGTCGGTCGCCTTGCTGTTCTTGCAGATGTTGCTGGGATCGGGGGCGCCGGCCGCCACCGGCCGACACATCCCCAGAAACCCGGGCTGCTGGCACGAGACGCAGGGGCCGTTGCAGGCGTTGTCGCAGCAGACGCCGCCCGCGCAGTGGCTGTTTGCGCACTGATCGTCGGCGGTGCAGAAGGCGCCGTCGTTCTTCTTGCCACAGCTGGCGCTGTCGCAGGTGCGGCCCGGCACGCACTGATCGCCGGTGGTGCAGCGGGTGAAGCAGCGGGGCGGCTGCGACTGCGCGTCGCACAGGAACGGCGCGCACAGCACGGCCGGTCCCGCCTGGCAGCTGCCCTTGCCGTCGCACTCCTTGCCGGCGGCGATCGAGCTTCCGTCGCAGTGTCCGTCGGCGCACGACGTCCCGGCGGCGTACAGCTCGCAGCTCCCCTTGCCGTCGCACATGCCGTCGGTCGAGCAGGCGGCGGCGCCCTTGTCCGTGCAGTCGCTGGCGCGCACCGGCTTGCCGCCGGCCGGGACGAACGTGCAAATGCCGGGGCTGGAGGGCAGGTTGCAGGCGCGACAGGTGCCGTCACACCGGCTGTCGCAGCACACGCCGCCGACGCAGAAGACGCTGTCGCACTGCCGGTCGTCGCTGCAGGCGGCGCCGTTGGCGCTGGGGGGGTGTTTCCCCGGCGGATCGGCCTTCAGCTCGATCCGGCAGGCCAGCAGTTGACCGCGGCGAACGGTGACGCCGGTCGATTCGCCCCCCTGCTGGAACACGTGGGCGCGCAGCGCGTTCACCCGGCACCGCACCGGGTGACCATCCAGATCATCCTTGAGATAGATGAACACCTCCTGGCCGGACGCCAGCGGCGCGCCGGCTTGCTCCGGGCGCAGGGCGGGCGGAATCAGCGGCTCGGCGCCGGCCACCGGCGGATCGTCGACCAGGCTGAACTCCAGCTGGTCGGCCTCGAACCCGCTCCACACCACGGACACGCGGACGCCGGTGGTCCCCGATTGCCCCCCGCAGCCGGCGATGCCGGCGACCGCCGCCAGCGCCGCAATCATTTTCCAACAGGCTAATCGACGCAGAATGCGGCCATCGTACCAGATCGGACGGGCAACAAAGCGGGCTGCCCGGTCACCCGACCGCTGCAATGCATGGTCAGGCCGCCCTCCGGAGTCTCGAAGCCATCAACGCGCGAAGTCTGTCCCGATCGCGGGCGCGATCGACAGCGAGATTCCCCACGTCTGCCCGTAGTTGGCGATGACGTGGGGTCCGTCGCAGTCCTGGCAGACCAGGGACGTGGGTTCGTCCGCGCGCAACAAGATCCAGGGTGAAAGCGCGACCGCCAGTCCAAAATGCTCGCGCGACAGGAACAGGCCCACCGACGTCTGCAGGCGAACCTCGGGTCGCAAGATCCGGGCGATGGGCGGTCCTGTGGGCGCGTCCGATGCGCTTGCGTAGCCCTGGGGGAGAAGCAGTTCATGCAGAAAGGTCCCCGCCGTGGCCCCGACCGAAAACATCAACCGAAGCGATCCCGTTCGGGCCGCCGAGACGACGGGGTAGGCCTCGATGGCCAGGCGCCCCTCATAGCTGGCATCACCGAAGAAGGAGATTCGCCCACTCCTGGCGCCGGCGCTGAGGACCAGCGGCCGAGGTCACCGGTGGTTGGCTTTCACCACTCCCCGCCTCTCGCGGCTGGCAGGAAGCCGACAGGCCGGGGCAACGCAAGCCTGGTGTGGGTGAGCCGCGCTGACAACAAGTCGTCAGGCTTGCCAGACGCGAGGACTCATCGATCAGCCGCCCAGCCGCGAGCCGCCCAGCCGCGGACTTTTCGGTTCAAGGCGAATGACCTTGGTGCCCGCGATGACGTCGTGGAGGCAGCGACGGTCGCTCCGAAAAATGAACAACGCATCGATGAAAGCGAGGAGCGGGGCCCCGGTGGTGTTCACACCTGGGATATAGCTGAGCACCAGCAACGGCCAGGTGCGAAGCGCGACCACGTTGAGGAACGGGGCGCGGGTGCCATCGACCCGGACCACGCGCGTGCCGACCATGATCTTCCCGATGGTTTGCCCCCGCCTCGTCAGCAGGACCCAGTTGACGATCCAGAAGATGCCGGTCAGGACCGCGGCGACGCCCCCCATCTTGCCGGCCATCCGATAGAGCAAGAGAGATGACTTGGTCTGGGCGGCCGCCGCGCTGTAAGTGGACAGTGAAACGCCCACCAGAGCCGGCGAGAGAGCCAGCCACGCTATCACACCGTCGAACATGACTCCCAGAAGCGCCGCCAGCGAGAGGCGAGGAGATCGACCGCGTTGGCCGACAGTGCGGTTGCGCCGCTGGCGTTGATATCAGCCGTGGGCGGCGCGTATGGATTCGGCATCTCCATGAGCGGTCTTCAGGGTGAGTCGCCTCGATGCCGACCGTCAAGAGCGAGTTGGCTTTACAAATGTAAACTTCGCCACCCGCGCTGACGGCGAGGAAGTGGACGCCCCGCGGGGTGGCTCGGCCGCGCAGAGTCAGCGCGACGCCGTCATCAAATAAAGATGCGCTGGTACGAGCCGCAGGCGAGGGGCACCGCGCAGTCCCAGCGCGCGCCCTCGAGGCGCGCCTTCACGCACGCGGCCAGGGCGGGGTCGAAGTCCGTGGGCACGGCCAGGGTCCGCGGACACCCGTTCGCCACGGTGACCTCGATGAGCTGGTTGAAAACGCCGCCTTTGGCGCACGCGACAACAACCGCCGCGAGCTCTGCGTCGAGGAGGTCCTGCGCCGTGCTCTCTGCGCTGAAGGCCTGCCCCAGGGCCGCCTCGAGATCGCCGCGGCAGGAGGCGACCGGGCGGCCTTCACAGCCCGCTGCCGCGAGTGCGATCGCGTTCGCGGCGGGCAAGTGGCACGTTCGGCCACAGGTGACGCGCGCGCCGAGCCACACCATCGCTCCAGGCGACGTCGGAGAATTCGACGGCGCGCACTGCAGGACGTCCTGCGAGGCGTATCCATTGCGCGCCGAGATCGCGAAGCGGCAGCGCAGGGCGGCGGGACGGTCGCAGCTGGCCCCCTGCTGAAACTCCGTCGCCGGGCACCCGAGCGCGGCCAGCTCCGCAGGCGTCGGTTCGGTACAGTCGCCTATCGGCACGCCGTCCTTGGTGGGGATCGAGCCGTCGAGGGTCAAGGCATCGCCGCCACCACCGTCTGGTCCGGCTTGCGAGAGCGCGCTCGATGAGCAGGCCGCGCCCAAACAGCCCAGCCCCACACTGACGACCAGCTGCAGCCGAGCGCGTGTTCGCGTGCAAGGCCCGAGGGGCGACGTCATGGTCGACCGCCCTGCGCAACGATGAGGCGATAGCCCAGGTCGATCTCATCGAGCCCGAGCACCTGGCCATGCCTTCGCTCCCAGGCACCGGTGTCTAGATCGTCGGCCAGACTGGCCAGGGAGACCGACGACGCACCGGTTGCCAGGCTGGAGATGGCGCTGCGCACCACCGGATCCAGGTAGGCAGACGGGCGTCGCCAGTAGGCTCCCATGAAGCCGTCGGTGCAATCGTGCGGGACCGGTATGGGAATCACCGCCATCTCTCCCAGAATCGCCTGAAGCGAGACAAGACCTGGAAACCGTCGACGGTCTGCTTCGATCGGGGACGGGAAATAGTCGCCCAGCCAGGAGCTCTCGCTTTGCGGATCCCAGGTGAACAACACGACTCGGCGACGCGAGACGCGAACCAGCTCACGCAGACCCGCGCGCCAGTCGGACCAGTGGTGAATCGTGAGGACAGCCAGCCCGGCGCCAAATGATGCGTCGGGAAATGGCAG
>DATLVT010000139.1:0-10852 GCA_035577105.1 Polyangia bacterium | reverse complement strand
GCCTGAAAGGCCAAGTCGGCGAAGTCGCGCACGTTGGGCAACGTCTTCTTGATTTCCGGATCGCCGTGGCCTTCCGGTCCGTAGCAGCGCACGCACATCTGCGCATAGATCCCAGCCGGCTGGACCGGCACCGCCGGTCCTGGATCGTCGCCGGCGCTGGTGCAGCCGACGGCACCGCCCGCCGACAAGACGATGACAGCGACAAGGTCTTTCCACCCGATCACTGCGGCCCCAGACGATCGCCGCGCCTTCATCGCCGGGTCACGGCTCCTGCGGCCCGGCGACGGCGGCGGCAACTGCTGCGGCGGCAGTGACCGGCCCGGCGGTGTCGCCCGCGGCGTAAAGGTGCTGCCCGCCCTCTTTGAAGGCGACCGCCTTCTCGCGCATCCCCTCTTCCAGCGCTTTCTCGGGCGCCATGCCCAGGCTCTCGGCGTACTCGCGCACGTCCTGGGTGATCTTCATCGAACAGAAGTGGGGGCCGCACATCGAACAAAAATGGGCGCCCTTGGCGGCCGGCGCCGGCAGCGTCTCGTCGTGAAACTCGCGCGCGGTGTCCGGATCCAGCGACAGGTTGAACTGATCCTGCCAGCGGAATTCGAAGCGCGCCTTCGACAGCGCATTGTCGCGTTCCTGCGCACCTGGGTGCCCCTTGGCCAGGTCGGCGGCGTGCGCCGCGATCTTGTATGCGATGACGCCGTCCTTGACGTCCTTGCGGTTCGGCAGCCCCAGGTGCTCCTTGGGCGTCACATAGCAAAGCATGGCGGTCCCGTACCAGCCGATCATGGCGGCGCCGATCGCCGACGTGATGTGGTCGTAACCGGGGGCGATGTCCGTGACCAGCGGCCCCAGCGTGTAGAACGGCGCCTCGTGGCAGATGGTCAGCTGCTTGTCCATGTTCTCTTTTATCTTGTGCATCGGCACGTGGCCGGGGCCTTCGATCATCACCTGCACGTCGTGCTTCCAGGCCACCTGGGTCAGCTCGCCCAGCGTGGTCAGCTCGGCGAATTGCGCCTCGTCATTGGCGTCGGCGATGCAACCCGGGCGCAGACCGTCGCCCAGGCTGAAGGCGACGTCGTACTTCTTCATCACCGCGCAGATGCGTTCGAACTCTGTATAGAGAAAGTTCTCCCGGTGGTGGGCCAGGCACCACTTGGCCATGATCGATCCGCCGCGCGACACGATCCCCGTCACCCGTCGCGCCGTCAGCGGGACGTACCGCAGCAGCACGCCGGCGTGGATGGTGAAGTAGTCAACGCCCTGCTCGGCCTGTTCGATCAGCGTGTCGATGAACAGATCGATGGTCAGGTCTTCGGCCTTGCCGTCGACCTTCTCCAGCGCCTGGTAGATCGGCACGGTTCCGATCGGCACCGGCGAATTGCGCACGATCCACTCGCGCGTCTCGTGAATGTTGCGGCCGGTGGACAGATCCATCACCGTGTCGGCGCCCCACTTCACCGACCAGCGCAGCTTGTCGACCTCCTCGCCGATGGACGACGACACCGCCGAGTTGCCGATGTTGGCGTTGATCTTCACCAGGAAATTACGCCCGATGATCATCGGCTCTGTTTCCGGGTGGCAGCGATTGGCCGGGATGATGGCGCGGCCCAGGGCCACCTCGTCGCGCACGAACGCGGGCGAGACGTTCTCGCGCAGGGCGACAAAGCGCATCTCCTCGGTGATCTCCCCGCGCCGGGCATAGTGCATCTGACTGAAATTCGTGTCGCCCCGGGCCACGCGCCGATCGATCCAGGGCTGGCGCAGCTTGGGCAGTCCCTGGTGCAGATCCTCGGCGCGGGGGCCGAAGGTGTCATAGACCTCCACGGCCCGCTCGCCGTCACCGACGCTGATCCGGCGCATGGGGACGCGGATGTCGCCGTCCTGCTTGAACACGCGCTGCGACGCCGGAAAGTCTTCCAGCGGTGCCAGGCCCTCGACCGGATCGACGGCGATGGTCTTCAGCCGCTTGCCGTTACCGTTGCCATGGCCGTTCCCGTCGCCCTGCGTGCCGCTGGCGTCGCTCTTCCCGTTCCCGTCCGACCCCGGTCCGCTGCTACCCTGCCCGTCCTGCGCGTTCATCGTTCCTCGCTTTCCTTCGCCGGCATTACCCGGATCAGGTTCAGGGGTCGCGCGGCGTCCGACCGGAATCGCCGCGCCTCTCAGCCGTCAGAACCACAATGGCCCTTTCCAGCTCCCCCAGCAGATTGATACGAAGGGTCAACTTAACCCGCGCAGGTGCGAATGAAAAGGCGAACCGCGCCGAGCGCCCCTTTAATTCCAGTACTTCGAGCGCTTGCCGCCCCCGGATTGCCCGCCATCCAGCACCCGATAGCGGCGTCGCGCCCGGCGCGGCCACACGGAGCGGATGAAATCGGTCACCTCACGGATGTTGCCGCCGGCCATGAAGTAACCGACCGCCGCCGCCGTCAAGCTGCCGGCCAGCCCCGCCCAGTCGCGCTGGTACAGGTTCACCACGACCGACCAGCCGACCAGCAGCAATGCCAGGTTGCGGGCCTGCATGAACAGCCCGCCCAGGATCTGGGTCTGGGCACGCCCGAACGTCCGGCCATAGGCGACAAAGAGGGCCAGGATGGCGTACGACGAGCCAAAGAACAGCTCGGCCGTCTGGTAGGTCGTCAGGCGCGCCACGCCGGCCATGGCCAGGTTGGACAGAACGCCCGCCCCCAGGAACAACATCAAGAAGCGGCGCGTGCCGTTGGTCCGTTCGGTATAGGCCCCGACGAACCACAGACCGACCAGGTTCAACAGCAGCGTGACGCCGTCGGTGTGCACGAACAGCGCCGTCAGCAGCTGCCACACCTCGCCCTGAAACATCCCGGGGCCGAGCGCCAGATGTTCGACCACCAGCGCCTGGCTTTGCGGCACCACCTTGATGAAGGCGAACACCAAGGTCTCGATGATGACCAGGGCCTTGATGGCGGGCGTCAGCCGCTCGCGGATGGGCCGCGTCCACGAGGGGGATCCCCAGGGGGATGACGGCCGCCGCCCCGGTGGCAAATCAGGCATTCGGTAAGCTTAACTCAACGACCAAACCGCGCCAGAGCGACCAGCCCCTCAATGCTGGCCCAGGCCGGTCCCGGTCGGCACGTCGTCATGGCGCGGCCGGGCCGCCGGCGGGTTGCTGGTTGCAACTGGCGGTGGCGCCCTCGTTCCCCCGAGGGTCGCCCTGACAGGAGGGATCATCCAGATCGACCCGCCCGTCGCAGTCGTTGTCGATGCCGTCAGCGCACGCCGGCAGCGGCGTCAGCACCACCGCGAACACCGCCGTCGCCCCCTTGTCGATCGATTGCGGGCCGACCATCGCCGACAAGAACGAAGCGCCGGCGGGAATATCAGCCGCGTCGGCCGGACCGACACCGTCGGCGATCGCGTCGGCCGGAATGACCGCGTCGGAGCCCGCATCCGCCGGATCAACACCATCGGTGGCCGCATCGGCCGGAGCGCCACCGTCGGCGGCCGCGTCGGCCAGACCGGCATCGGCAGTCGCGCCCGTCGGACCGACGGCGCTCAGCACATCGCCGCGATAACGCCCGGCCATATCCAGCGCCTTGACGGTGAAGGACCAGGTGCCGCTGGGAACGCCGTCCGTCAGCGCCCCGGACGCGCACGGCGCCTCGATCTGTTCGCTGTCACCACCTTCGCTGCTCCCCACCACGGAGATCGAGAAGACGCCGTGCCCCGCGCAGGTGAGCGCCGACGCCGCTTCACCGCCGGCAAAGGACCAGGTCAGCTTGTAGCTGCCGTCGCTGTGACAGCCAACGCCTGCCGCCACGCTGAGACCAAACGCAACAGCTGTCACGAGACGCACACCGGAAACCATGGCCGCTTATAGCACCCGCTCCCGGCGATTCTCTACTGCATCACTGCACGTCGAACGTCACCGGTGGCAACGTGACCGAGGTGCAGCTGGGGACGGCGATGTTCATGCTGGTCGTCTCCGACAGCAGCTGGTTGTTGAGGCTGAACAGCTGCAGAAACGTCGGGTACGTCCCGGCCGCCACCTCGGTGGTTCGTCCCACGCCCGTGTTGCAGTCGAAATTGAAGACCTGGTTGCCCAGGTTCAAACGCACCACCCCGGCGCCGACGTCCTGGCAGGTGAGAGGCGCGCCGTTTGAAGCCTGGTCGATCGACCAGCTCAGCGACACATCCTGTGGCTGGCAGTTCTGGACCTCGAAGGCCACCTGCCCCAGATCAACCCCACCGCACCTCAAGACGCTGGCTGCCATGACGTTGGTCTTGGACAGCACTGCGCCATTGACGTCCAGCAACTGAAAGGACACCTGATGGGTCCCCGCCGGCACCCCGTCGATGGCCGCCCCATAGCTGTTACAAGCGAACGAGGTCGGCGTGCCGTCGATGTTGATGACGACGGTGGTGGCGCCTACGGCCTGGCAGTTGAACACAGCGTTGTTGGCGTCGACGATCGTCCAGGTAACGGAGACCACGTCGGGAGCGCATCCGTTGTCGATGACGCAGCCTGACAGCGTCCCCATCGTCGCTCCGATCAGCATCAGCGCCCCAATCTTGCCCATCATCGCTAGTCTCCTGTGTTGGTCGTCTATTTCGGTCGTCTATTGCGTCACTGGGCGGGCCCGCAGTCATGGACGCTTGCAAACACCCTGGCCATTCACTCCCGAGCAAGCGCTCCCGCACTCCGTCACCAATAGTAAGGCTCCCATGTCCGTTGGCTGCCCCCGCACCACACTTCGCAAGACCGGTGCCGGCGTCTTGACGTTCGGCAGCGGGTTGCCCCCGGCATCCAGGGCGACCACGGAAATCAGGTACATTTCATTGGATTTGGTCTCGGGAATGTCG
Organism: Polyangia bacterium; assembly: GCA_035577105.1. GTDB lineage: Bacteria > Myxococcota_A > Polyangia > Fen-1088 > Fen-1088 > DATKEU01. The sequence goes on along the minus strand of DATLVT010000139.1, from coordinate 6,019 downwards.
AACGGCGTGGCCCCGGTCTGGCGGCTGCAGCTGAATTGACACTGGGCCCGCCCGGCACAGGGTGTGGCGCCCTGGATATCACCACCGACACCGACCAACTCCACGCGCACCGCCGCCACGGGATCGACGCCGCAGCTACAGTCGTCGATGGCGCGGCCATCGGGTGTGCGCAGCACCCACGACAACTCCACGGCGCCACCGTCGATGCGGACACAGCCAGCCGCGCCGCACAGCAACGCCGCCGTCGCCAGCACCGCCGCCGTCACCGTGAATCGGCGGTTCCCAATGGCGGCGAGGTTTCTGATACTCATTGTTGGCAGGAAACTAGGAACCGGCGCGCCTCGTGTCAAACTGCGGCGGGCATGGATCTTCACAGATTTGGTCAGGAGGTGTTTCGCTGATGTTGCCGCTCATCCTGCAGGCCGGGGCCGAATCGCGCCTCGACATCATATCGCTAATCCTCGGCGCCTCGCCCGTTGTCAAAGGCGTGCTGGGGTTGCTGATCCTGATGTCGATCGCGTCGTGGTTCGTCATCGCGTCGAAGGCGCTCTTTCTTTCCAGCGCGGCCTCTCGGTCGGCCCGGTTCCAGGACGTGTTCTGGAAGACCGGGCGCCTCGACGAGATCTGGCGAATTTCGGAAGCCTCGCCCCCGTCGCCCGTCGGTGAGGTGTTCCGCGCCGGGTATACCGAACTGGCCAAGCTGCAAAAGCGGCGGCAAGAACAGTCGGCCGATCCCGCCGGCGACGCGCTCCTGGGCGACATCGAGAGCATCCAGCGCGCGCTGGATCGGGCGCGCACCACCGCGGTCACCGAGATGGAAAGCCGCGTGCCCCTGCTGGGCACCACCGCCAGCGCCGCCCCCTTCATCGGCCTGTTCGGGACCGTGTGGGGCATCATGAACTCGTTCCGCAACATCGGCTCGAAAGGCGCCGCCAACCTGGCCACGGTGGCGCCCGGCATCGCCGAGGCGCTGGTGGCCACCGCCATCGGCCTCATCGCCGCCATCCCGGCCGTGATGGCCTACAACTTTTTCTCGCGGCGCATCCGGGTCATCGCTTCGGACATGGAGACCTTCTCCAGCGATTTTCTGAACATCGTGCGCCGGAGGTTCTTCTAGTGGCGATGAGCTCCAGCACGCAGGGGGCGATGTTGACGGAGATCAACGTCACCCCGCTCGTCGACGTCATGCTGGTGTTGCTGATCATCTTCATGGTGACGGCGCCCATGTTGCAGACCGGCGTCGACGTCGATCTGCCCGAGGCCAAAGCCCAGACCATCCCCGACGACGAGGGCAAGCTGATCCTGACCGTCACCAAAGACAAGCGCGTCTTCCTGGGCAAGCTGCAGATCCCGTGGGACGACGTGGAGAAGATCCTGCGCGGCAACGCCAAGCTGAACGCCGACCACGAGCTGTACCTGCACGCCGACCGCGGGCTTCTCTACGGCGACGTGGTGAAGATCATGGCCGCCGTCAAACAGGCTGGCGTGGACAAGCTGGCGATGGTGACCGACCCGCTGGAGTGATCGCGTGCCTGATCGAAAGAAACGGCGCGTTTCGCGGCGAAACATGGCTGGCCTGGTGGCGACGGTGGCCCTGCACGCCGCCATCCTGGGCGCCGTCGGATACGCCCACAACCAGACCGCCCCACCCCTGGAGATCCCGCGCGATTTCGTGGTGGCCAAGCTGGTCAAGCTGGGCAAGCCGCGCGAAAAGTTCTGGCTGCCCCGCATCGTCGAGCCGCCGACGCCGCAGGCGCCCCCGCAGGTGTTGAAGGTCTCCGAGAATCCGAACGCGGCCAAGGCACCGCCCGAGGCGCCGCGGCCGGAGAATCCCCAGATCTCCAAGAACCTGAAGCGCGCCCTCGATCGCGCCCGCAAGCTGGAGGCGCTGGCCGAACCGGAGCCCGACGAAGGACAGTTGAACGGATCGACCCAGGGAACGGCCAACGAGGCCAGCTCTGGCGACGTCTACGCCACCGCCATCTTTGAAGCCATCCGCCGCAACTGGAGCGCGCCCAGCGGCCTGGTCTCCGACGCCGAGCTGGCGCGCCTGACCGCCGAGATCCGCATCCGCGTCGGCGCCGACGGCACCATCACCGACAGCAAGCTGCTCCGCCCGTCCGGCAATAGCTATTTCGACGATTCTTGCATCGCCGCCATCCAGGCGACGCGAAAAGTTCCGCCTCCGCCTCCGCCCGTGCGAAAACTGGCCGCCCGCGGGTTTGCCATCGACTTCGCCGGAAAGGACATCAAATGAACGTCGCGCGCTCTTCACTCCTCGCCGGACTGGCGACCGCCCTGGCGCTGGCCCTGGTGGCCGCGCCGGCCGCGCGCGCGCAGCAGCCGCCGCCCACCGGCGACGAGGACCTGCCCCACATCCGCATCACCGACCCGGGGCGCGATCTCTTTCGCCTGGCCCTGCCCAATGCCCAAGGCGACGCGGACATGGCCCGTCAGGCGCTGGAGACGTTGAACCGCGACCTGGACATCGCCGGCCTGTTTCGGGTGCTGGATCCGACGTCCTTCCCGGCGCAGTTGCAGGGGGAAGGCCTGGGGTTTTCGTCGGCGCTCTGGTCGCAGGTGGGCGCGCAAGGCGTGGCCAAGATGAAGGCCGCCCGCGCCGGCAGCGGCGTCGAGACCGAAGCGCGCCTTTACGTTCTTGGCCGCGGCGACGCCCCGGTGATCTCGCGCGCCTATCGCGCCGGCGACGTGCGCGACACCGTCCACCTGTTCGCCAACGACGTGGTCGAATACTTCACCGGACAGCGCGGCGTCTTCGGTTCGCGGATCGCCGTGGCGCTCTCCGGGGCCGGCTCGGCGCACGAGATCATCAGCATCGACATGGATGGCAGCCGGGCCACCACCCTCACCAAGATGGGCTCGGACTGCCTGCTGCCGGCGTTTTCGCCCAGCGGCGCCGAGGTGGCCTTCACGTCGTTCTTGCGCAACAACCCCGACCTGTGGATCGTCTCGTCCGCCGGCGGCAGGGCCCGGCGCGTCTCGCAAAAGCAGGGCCTCAACACCGGCGCCGCCTGGTCAGCCGACGGGCGCAGCATCGCGCTGACCATGTCCTTCGAGGGTAACTCGGAGCTTTACCGCATAAACGCCAGCGACGGCGCCATCCAGTCCAAGCTGACCAGCAACCCCGCCATCGACAGCTCGCCCTCGTTTTCACCCGACGGAGCGCAGATCGCCTTCGTGTCGAACAGGCAGGGCAGCCCGCAGATCTTCGTGATGACGTCGTCGGGTGGCGGGGCCAAGCGCGTCACCTTCCAGGGCAAGTACAACCAGACGCCACGCTGGAACCCGCGCCCCGACAAACCGCTGATCGCCTTCACCGGCCGCGACGAGCGCGGCGTCTTCGACGTATTCATCCTGGACATGCGCACCGGCAAGATCGATCGCGTCACCCAGAGCAAGGGGTCGAACCTGGATCCCGCCTGGTCGCCCGACGGCCGCCTGCTGGTCTATGCGTCGTCGCGCGGTGGGCTATTCGTGGCCAATCCAGAGACGCGCCACGAGGTCCAGATCTGGCGCGGCGCCGGTTCGTCGCCGTCGTGGGGACCGACACCCGCGCCGCCCCGCAACCGTTGACCTGAGGCGCCCGCCGATGAACCTGGCCACCATCGACATCGGCACCAACACCACGCTGCTGCTGGTGGCCCGTGTGGATGGCGGCGGAGGCACCCGGATCGACGTCCTCGACGAACGCGCCGAGATAACCCGCCTCGGCCGCGGCATCGGTTCCACCGGCCGCCTGGGCGCGGAGGGCATCGCCGCCACCTTGAACGTCCTGCGCACGTATGCGGCGGTGGCCCAGCAGCACGGCGCCCCGCTGGCCGTCATCGGCACCGAAGGGCTGCGGCGCGCCCCCAACGCCCAGGAGTTCCTGAAGCCGGCCGCCGCCATCCTGGGCGTGCCGGTCGAGGTCATCGACGGCGAGCGGGAAGCCGCCCTCACCTTTCGCGCCACGCTGGAATCGTTTCGGGACGAGGCAGCCGCCGGCTGGCTGGCTGTGGTCGACATCGGCGGCGGCTCGACGGAGATCGTCCTGGCCTGTCGCGGAGACGTCCGTTTTCACACCAGCCTGCCCCTGGGTTCGGTGCGCCTCACCGAACGGCACGTCCGGCACGATCCCATCCAGCCCGCCGAGCGGACCGCCATCGAGGCCGACGTCGCCCAGGCCCTGGCGGACGTGCCCTTCCCTCCCGAACCGCTGACGCTGGTCGGTGTCGCCGGCACGGTCACCACCCTTGCCGCCATGGCGCTGCAGATGGCCACCTACGACCCGGCGCGCGTTCACCGATTTTCCCTGCCAGCCCCGGCCCTGGACCAGCAGCTTGTGCGCCTGGGCCAATCGACGCAGGCCCAGCGCGAACAGATGGTCGGCCTCGACCCGCGGCGCGCGGACGTCATCCTGGCCGGGGGCCTCATCCTGCGCGGCATCGCCCAGCGCTCGGGCGCCGGTGAGGTGCGGGTCAGCGATCGAGGCATTCGCTGGGGCCTGCTGTACGAGCTGCGCGAGCAGGCTCGCCAGGCCTGACCGAGCGCCCTGGGGCCGGGGCGCCGGCGCGCGTCCAACAGGCCCGCTTGCTGGCGCCGCTCAGCGACGGTATTTTGTGCGCAAATGTCCTGGTCGGTCTCGCGCCTGGGCCTGGCTCTTCTGGGAGCCTTGAGCGCCGGCGTGGGCTGCCGGGCCAAGGAGCCCCCGATCACCGAGCCGTTCCTGGATACGTTCCAGCGCGCCGAGCTGGGCGCCACCTGGAACAACACCGGCGCCGACTACCGCATCACCGACGGCCGCCTGAACGTCAAGAACGCCTACAACCACCCAGCCTGGTTGCGTCGCAAGCTGCCCCCCGACGCCATCATCGACGTCGACGTCATGTCGAAGAGCCCGGCCGGGGACCTGAAAGTCGAGATTTACGGGGACGGCCAGTCGGCGGCCGTCGACCGCGGGGCGTACGATTCGACCGGGTACGTCATGATTTTCGGAGGCTGGCACAACTCTTTGAGCGTGATCTGTCGAAACAACGAGCATGATCAAGGGCGCAAGGTCGAACGGAAGGACGTCCGGGTCGAACCGGGGCGGACCTATCACTGGACCATCGTGCGTAAAGGCGGGCTCTTGGATTGGAAAATAGACGGACAGGCATTCCTGGCCTGGACCGATCCCGAGCCACTGGCCGGACCGGGCCACGAATATCTGGCCGTCAACGACTGGGAGGCCGACGTCTACTTCGACAACCTCTCCATCCGACCGGCGGCGCCCTGATGTCTCCTCTCAATTGCGGCGTTTCATGACCGCGCCGGCTGTCAGCGAACCGTTTCAGCTCGACGAGGCGCTGGCCAGGCTGGCTGGACGAAAATCCGCCCTCATCTACATGCACGACAACCCTGATCCCGACGCGCTGGCCGCCGCGCTGGGATTGCAGACGCTGATCGAGCACGAGCTGCACGTGGAAACCACGCTGGCCCACGGCGGCATCGTCGGTCGCGCTCAAAATCGGGCCATGGTCGAGAACCTCCACATCAAGCTGACGCCGGTCGAACGGGTCGACGCCGACGCCTTCGACGTGATCGCGATCGTCGACAGCCAGCCGGAGACCGGCAACAACTCGCTGCCGCCCGGTCATCGCATCGACATCGTCATCGATCACCATCCGCCCCGGTCCAGCAGCGCCCGGGCACCGTGGTGCGACATTCGCCCTTCGCTGGGGGCGACCTGCACCATCGTCTTTGAATACCTGCGCCAGCGGCATGTCTCCATCGACGCCCGCCTGGCCACCGCCTTCTTCTTCGCCCTGCGCACGGAGACGCGCGACCTCGGGCGCGAAGCGACCGACGCCGAGCGGACCGCATATCTGGAACTGGTGCCGCTGGTTGACCACGCTCTGCTGTACCGGATGACCCATCCCAAGGTGCCGCGCGCCCATTTCGTGGCGCTCGATCGCGCGCTGCGCTCGGCTCAGGTCTATCAGGACATCGTCGCCGTGAACCTGGGGACGCTCGGCTATCC
>DATLVT010000138.1:0-6547 GCA_035577105.1 Polyangia bacterium | reverse complement strand
CTCCGCATCAGCTTCTGCCGCACGTTGGGTCCACCGCCATAGCTCATCACCAGGTCGACCGGGTAGGAAACGTCCTTGGCGATGTGGGCCGATACGCCGGCGTGCTCGGCGTCGGTCAGCTCGTAGACGCCGGTGAAGCTGTCGCCCAGCACGACGATGGGGCTGTCGGGGTCGTCGTCGTAAACGGCGCCGTCGGGTCCCAGCACCTGATGCGCGACCAGCGTCTCCGGTTTGTACTTCTTCTTCAGCGGATCGGGCAGGCGCGAATGCAGATCGCCAAACCGGGTGAAGGACGTCTCCTTGATGCTGTAGGTGCGGGCGTGGGAACTCAGCTCGTGATACCAGGGATATTTCTTGATGCGCGCGCTGACGATGTCGGCGGCCAGACGCAACCCGCGATCGGTCCAGTGCGTGTCCTGGCGCTGATACAGCGGCTCGGCCTTGGCGTTGTCGTGATCGATCCGGGCCGCCAGGAAGGTCGGCAGCAGATCCACCACCTCGATCCCGGCGTGGGCCAGCGACTGCAGGAACTTTCGCCCGTAGGGGTTCACCACCTTGCCGACCAGGGCCTTCTGCTTGGGCTCCAGCTCGTCGGGGAAGATCTCTTCCTTGTTAGGCACGGGGACAAACAGAAAATCGACGCCATGCGCTTCCAGCGCCTTCTTGAACTCCAGGATGATCGGCAGCGGGTTCTTCCCCTTCGGTTGCTTCTCCAGATCGCCGCCGGCCACGTATTCCATGCTGTTGCGGAAGAAGAGAAAGCCGTCGTTGCCGGCGAACCCCTTCACCTTGGGAGCGGCGCGCAGGCGCTTGCGGACGGCGTCGTGATAGGGCGCCACCTTGCGGGCCCACTTGTCCCACGAGCCGCCGCCCTGGGTCTTCAGCTCCTGGTTGACGACAGGAACCACCGCGCCCGGCTGCGGCGATGGTTTGGTCTTGGCCAGCTTCAACGCCGGCGCGGCCGCGGCCGCCTTCGCGTCGCCGCCTGCGCCGCCGCCTTCCGTCTTGGTCGCCGTGGCGTCGCCGCGGCGGACGATGAACAGGTTGTAGGTGGCCTTGCCCTGCGGCTTGCCACGCATGACGAACGTCGGCGACGACCACGATTGCGCGCCGACCTCTTTCTTGATGTCCGCCTCGGTGTGATCGTCGGGCCAGCTGGCTCCGGCCGGTACCAGATCGGTGTTGTAAGAGGGGTACCAGTACGACGACAGCTTGTTGGCCCAGCCCTTCACCTCGCCGGCGGTCAGTTCCTTGGTGGAATATTCGCCCTGCAGCGCGGCCACCGTCTCGGGCTTGACCAGCTCGCTCTTCACGCGCCCATACACCTCGGGAAAACCGTCGCCGTCTTGATCGGGCAGTGCGCCGAAGGAGTCGAACCACGGTTGAAATTCGATCTTCACCCAGAGCTGCGCCGGGCCGCCCTCGGCCGCATGAACAAACATCTCGCCCACCACCTGGCGCACGAACTGCGGCCCGCCTGGCAATCCCCAGGCCTCGCCGCGCACCGCGGCCGCCACGTCCGCCAGCGAATCGGCGCCGGCCACCTTCTTCGCCGCCAGCCACTCAACCGCCGGCGCAAAGGCGATGGGATGGGTGCGTTCGGCTTCGGTCAGCGGCGTGCGCGCGATGTCCGCGGTCAACGTCTCCTTGTCGATGTTCCCGCCAAACGGATTGGAGGCGTCGGGCTTGGCGCCCTTGGGCGGAGCGTCCTCGGGCGGCGGGTCGGCGATCATGAAGTTGGCGTGGTAAGCGGCGAAGTCCAGCGCCGCTCGCGTGGGCCGGCTGATCTGGCGGACCAGCACGCTGGACGTGGTGCGGGCATAGCCGTCGTTCAACGTGGCCACGTCGGCGTGGGTGAACGGCACGTCGCTCTTGCCGGCTGGACCCCAGGGTGATTTGCCGAGGCCCATGTGGCAGGCGGCGAGGGCGGTCATGGACAGCGCCAGCAGGACCGGCGCGCGCGATTCAGTTCGGATCATAGCGTCCCCTTCGGTAGTTCCACATGACCCGCAAGACGCGCAGGCCATACGTGATCGGATTCAGATGAGAGACCTCGTCGCCATAGTGCGTGGGCACCGGCGCCTCGGCGACGGCGAGGCCGCGGGCGCGGGCCGCGGCGATCACCTCCAAATCGAAATCAAAGCTGTCGGACAGACGACCAAACGGGATGGCGGTCAAGGTCCGCCGACCGTACAGCAGATACCCGCTGTGATAGTCGGTCATGGCCAGCCCCAGCGTGGCGTTTTCGATCCGGTTCAGCACGGCGTTGGCCGCGATCTTGTACAGGGGCATGCCGCCCGTCCTGGCCGTTCCCGAGGCGATGCGCGACCCTTGCAGCAGATCCAGTCGCCGCGCCCGCAGGGTTTCGATCAACATCGGCAGCGCCTCCGGGCTGTACTGTCCGTCGGCATGAACGCAGGCGACGATCTCCGGATCGCTCTTCTGCGCCTGGGCCAGGCCGTCCTTCATGGCCGCACCGTAACCGCCGTTCCGCGGTCGGTCGACCAGCTCGATCGGACAATTGCCGGCGGGCAGGGCGCCCACCACGGCGCGCGTGTCGTCGGTGCTGCCGTCGTTGACCACGACGATCCGTTCCAGCGCGGGGAGACCCACGTCGGTCACCCGCTGCACCACCTTGGGAAGGTGTCGGCCGGCGTTATACGCCGGGATGACGACCACGATGCCCATGCCCGGTATTCGTCGTCGCCCTGTTGGCTAGCCGCCGCTGGCCTTGCGCACGGGCGGGGTAGCGGCCAGCGCCGCTTCGCTTTCCAGGAGGGGCCGGTAGCGGGCCAGGTAGTCGTCGACGATCTCCGGCAGCATCTGCGGCAACGTCGTGTGGGGATTCCAGCTGAGCAGCCGGCGGGCCTTGGCGATGTCCGGGATGCGTTCTGCGGTGTCGTCGTAGCCGTCACCGTAAAGCTCCTGGGCCGACACCGTTTCAAAACGGGCCGGGGGCGCCTGCGGGTCGGCTTCGGCGAAGGCGTGCGCCAGCGCCTGGCCCAGGGCGCGGATGGTGACGTCGTTGGCGGGGTTGCCCAGGTTCAGCACCTCGCCGCGGCAAACGCTGGGACGCTCGGCGATGCGCACCACCGCGTCGACAAAGTCGTGCACGGAGATGAACGTGCGCCGCTGGTCACCGCCGTCGACCAGGGGCAGCGCCTGCCCGCGCAGCAGGGCGTTCATGAACGACGCCAGCACGCGCGGCACGCCTTCACCGTCGATGCCGGGCAGGAAATCCATGCGCGGCCCGATGACGTTGAACGGGCGAACGATGGTGAAGTTCAGATCGCCGTGCTGGCCGTGGGCCCAGATCACCCGCTCCAAGAGCTGCTTGGCGCAGGCGTACGTCCACCGTTCGCGGTGAAGCGGGCCCAGAAAAAAGCCCGACCGCTCTTCATTCATTTCTTCCATGGGGCGGCCGGCCGCGTCCAGCGCCAGCCGCCCATAGACCTCGCAGGTCGAAAAATGAATCAAGCGATTGCCGCGCGCCGCGCAGGCCTTCACCAGCGGGACAAGCTCGGTGTAGTTGGCGTCGATCACCTCCAGCGGCTTGCTGCTGTAAAGCGACGGGTTGCACAACGCCGTCAGCGAGATCACCGTCGAGCAACGCCCGGTGAGCTCGTCGATCAGCCCGGGCGAATCCAGCCGAGCCTGGATGCGATGAACGCCGGCGTCGTCAGCGGCGGTCGCCAACTTGCTGAGGTTGACGTCCACCGCCTCGATCTCGCATTCGATGCGTGACCGCAAGGCGGGCACGATGTGCGAGCCGAGAAAGCCGCCCGCGCCGAGTACCGCAATCCGTGGCAAGACCATTACGTCTTCTTGCGGCCTTTCCGGCTGCTGGTCTTCTTGGCTTTCGTCTTGGCCTTGGACTTCTTGGCGTGGGTGGCCGCCGGTTTTTCGTCGTCCGTGGCGTCGTCCTTGGATGCCGTCTCGTTGGCCGCCGCCGACGCCGCGGGGGCCTCGTCTTTGTCCGCGCCCTTGTCCTTGTCCTTTTCCTTGCCGGCGGCAGGCGCTTCGGCCACCGCCTCTTTCTCGTCGCCTGCCGGCTTCTGCGCGGCCACGGCCGACGGGATGAAGATGTCCGGCCAGCGATCGTTGCCCGAATGGAAGGTCAGGCGGGCCGCGCTGTCGGGCGGGGTGCCCACCTCCCACAGATAGATCTCATAGTCAGCGATGTCGTGGTCGTGGCCGCGCTGGGTGATGCCCCAGACCAGGAACTTCCCGTCGACGGAGAACTGCGGAAAATACTCGTGCGAGCGTCGCCCGGGCATGTCCATGAAGCGGAGATCGTCGTCGGACATCTCCTTGGCCGGCTTGCCGTTCTTCATCGGCATGCGGAAGACCTCGCTGCCGCCGTTGCCGGTGGGGTTCACCCAGAAGATCGAATTGCCGTCGGGCGTCCAGTTGATCTGACAGCCGAGGCCGGTCTTGCGCCAGGTCTTCTTCTTGATGTCCCAGATCCCGGTCTCCCGCTTTGATCCGCGCAGCGTGATGGCGATGTACTTGCCGTCGTGCGACATCTCCGGCTGTTGCAGCAGCGCCCCGTCCAGCTCGGAGACGCCGGCGCTGTCCATCAGCTCGGTCTCCTTGTCAGAGCCCAGCTTGGTTTTGAAGATCTTCGTTCCGCGCACGAAGATGATCTCGTTCTGTCCGATGAAGCTTCCCCAGCTGGCGTTCTCGACCACCTTGGTGATGTCCGTGCCATCCGGTTTGATGGTGTACAGATCCCATTTGTCGCTGTCATTGGCGTCGCGCTCGCTGACCCAACCCTTCTTGCTGCGGCAGAACAGGATCTTCGATCCGTCGGGAGAAAAGCGGGGGAACCAGTCGACTTCCTCGCCCTTGGTGATGGCTTTGACGTTGGATCCGTCGGTGTCCATCACGAACAGATCGTGGTTGCCATTGCGCGAGCTGGACCAGACGATCTGGCCCTTGACCTTCTCGCCGAGGTTGGTCATCGCCTCTTTCTCGGCGTCGGTTGGCTTTTCCTTGCTGCCGGTGGGTGCGGCCCCGCCCATGCTGGCGCAGCCCAGTCCGGCGGCCGCCAGCAGCCCGATCCCTAACAGCGCTCGCCCCGTCCCCCGTCCCGACAGACGATGGGCGCGGGCGCGCGGCGTTGATTTGCAGTTTGATGTCATCTCCAGTTCCCTTCTTGCGCTAACGGTTGAACCTGGCCGCCCCGAATGGTCTGGGGGGCTGCCTCGGGAGAAACGACGGGAAAGCAACGGGCGAAACCTTCGCGGACGCCCAGTGGTTGATAGCCAATCTCGCGGGTGGCCTGGGTCGGATCCAGATCGGCGTCGTTCACGATGCCGGCGATCGCGCTGCTGGTCAACGGCGGCCGGTCCAGCACCAGGCTCATGGCCCACGCCACCAGTCGACACAGCCAGACCGGCAGGTGCACGAACGGTCGATCGGCGGCGTGATGCCGCAACATCAGGTGGGCAAGGTCCGCCATGGAGATGGGCTCGCCGCCGCTGAAGTTGTACGTCTTGCCGAAGCTGACGTCGCTGCCCGCCAGGCGCAGCAGACCGTCGACGATGTCACCGGCAAAGACCGGGCGTTTGATGGCCCGCCCGTCGCCGATGAACGGGACCAGGGGAAATCGCCGGAGGTAGTCCAGGAACATCACGAACTCTTGCCCGCCGGTCTCGTCGTAGACCAGCGTGGGGCGGATGATGGTGTGCTGGAACGCCGCCTCGCCGGCCACCAGATGTTCTGCCTGCAGCTTGGATTCGGCGTACAGCGTGCGGCGCGGGTACGTCACCGACGCCGACGAGACATAGATGAAATGACGGATCCTGGCCGCCGCCGCGGCAGCCACCAGGTTGGCCGTGCCCTGGCGATTCACCCGTTCGAACACCGTCGGATCGGCCGAGATGATGACCGCCGCCAGGTGGAAAACCGTGTCGACGCCGTCGCACGCCCCGTGCAGCGAATCGCGGACGCTGACATCGCCCTCGCGGATCTCGCAGCCCAGCCCGGCCAGGCGCGCGCGCAAGGGATCACCGGGCAGCACCAGCGCGCGCACCGACCATCCGGCGTCGACCAGGCCGCGCACCAGGCGAGAGCCCATGACGCCCGCCGCTCCGGTGACAAGGACGGTGCGGCCGGCACCTGGAACAATTGAAGGTCTGGCCGGGCGAATCGTCCCGTCGGTGGTCATGTCCTAGTGCGCTCCCGGCGCCGGCGAGACGTTCCAGTCGATCGGCTTCCAGTCGCCGACGGCCAGCTCGCGCGAGGCGAATTCCCAGACAACGACCTTCTTGCCGGCCAGGCGGTCTTCGCCGCCGGCGATCTCGCGCGCCAGGGCCTGCCGCGTGGCGAAGGCGCCCGAATCGTTCTGGGCGATGACGTCGATGTCGCGTCCCAGCGCCAGGGCCAGGTGCGGGCCAAAGCCGGCCGCCGTCCCCCAGCCCATGGAATCCAGCGAGAAGACGTTGGTGAAGCTATCGCCCATCAGAAACACCTCACCCTTGGGGCTGGGCTCCCACGGGGTGCCGTTCGCCTCCTGCACCTGCTGCACGGTGACCCGCTGGGG
>DATLVT010000137.1:0-2075 GCA_035577105.1 Polyangia bacterium | reverse complement strand
GCAGAGCACGCCGCCGCGCACGTTGAAGCCGAGGAATTCGGACAGCAGCGGCCGCGAGATGCCCCAGCGCGTTTCCAGGCCGTGATCGTCGGGGTCGTCCGAGTACGAGGCGCCTGGCCGTAGACGTTCCGCGCGCCCGCCTTCGAACGTGTCGATGATGTAGGCGATTTGCTGCCTGACGTCCATCAGCGGTGCCAGAGCAGATTCAGCAGGAACGAGATCGCGGAGCCGGCGAGACTAGAGAACGCGATCTTGCGCGACGTCTCGGACCGATCTTTCAGCACGGCGACGTCGCTCGCCGTGTCCTGGACCTGTTCCCGCAGCTGCAACGCCTCTTTCAGTCGCCCGTCGAAATTCGAGGCCCACACCTCGAAGGTTTCTTTTTGAAGGTATTCGGGTTCCGCCATCTGCTGCCCCTGGGTGCCGTACTGAACCTATCGGCTTGGCGCCGGTCCGCGTGAAGTGAGGTGCTCACGAGACCAAGGTGATCGATGCGCTCCCGTTGCCGCCGTTGCCTCCGAGGAAGCCGTTTGCGGCGCCTGCACCACCGCCGCCCGCCGTGCCCGCCGGACCGTTGCCCGCGCCGCCGATCGCGCCTCCCGATCCCGCGCCGCTGTTGCCGCCATTGCCGCCAATCCCGCCGCTCCCTCCAGTGCCGGCGCTCCCGTTCACGCCGCCCGCGCCCACGTTGGCGATACCGCCGGCGCCGGCTGAAGCGCCGCCGCTGCCGCCATCTCCGCCACCCAGGTCCAGCAGCGTGACGGAATCCGTGGAATTCGTGAATGTCGTGGACCCGCCAGTCGCGCCTGGAAATCCGCTGCCCGCGCCAGCCCCGACGACCAAGCTGTACGTCTTTCCTGGGAGCAGTGTTAGGGCGAGGCCCGCGTGATAGGCGCCGCCGCCGCCGCCCGCGCCATCGGTGCCGGTGCCGTGTGCGCCGCCTCCCCCGCCCGCCTTGCCTCCGAGCGTGATGCGCACCGGGCCACCGACCGCAAAGACCGGGTAGGTCCCTGGCGACGGCTGATTGATGACGGTGCCAAACACGAACGGATAGAACGTGCCACCGATACTGACGCCACGCTGCACGGCCATCGGCGACAGCATCCCGAACGCCAACGGCGCCGTGAGCACGGAGACGATCGCCGGCCGGCGCCGCGCCTCAAACGGTTCGATCGCCGTTGGCTTCGACACGAGCAGCGCCCAGAGGAGGAAGGACGCCATCAGAAGTTCTGCCCAAACATGGAGGCGTAGATCGTGGTGCCGCCGTCGTCCGACCACAGCACCAGGATGTCGGCCTTGTTCGCCGCGGCTGTCATCACCGGCACAGTCGCCGAGGCCCATTTCCATCCGGCAGGGAACGTCACGGTCCGGCCGCCGGTGGCGTCCTGCGTGAGTTTGATGACGACCGGCTTGGCCTTCGACGCGACCCAATTGCTGATCGTGATCGCCGTGACGTTGCCCGTCAGCGACATCTTGAAATTGTTCGAGAGGGACAGGTCGAAGGTCGGCGTCGCGCTGAACGACACCGCGGTCACCTCTTCGCTGAAGTTCTTGATCTCGCCGCTGATGCGCCCGGTCGACGTCTCGATCGACGTCGCGAGGAGGTTCAGGTTGTCGCGCCACTGCTGGTTCGCCAGCGCGGCGGTGATCAGCTGCCCGGTCGTGTAGGTTGGCGGAGCCGTCCAAGCCATAGCGGGTCTCGTCTTTCGAGCCCGCTCTCGACGGCCTCATCTCGTTCGAAAACGCGGCCGCGTGATCAGCGCGGCCGCCGGTAGCTACTTCTCGATGTCGTGGTCCGCGTTTTCCTGCAGCAGCTCCTCGAGCGTTTCGCCGGGTGTCCAATTGCGATTGATCGCGAACGGTCGCCGCATCAGCGCCGCGTCGATCGCCTGCCACTGGTCCGGCATCACGATCGTGCGGTACACCTGGCTGCAGGTGAAACACACCGCCAGCGACCACTCCGGGTCGATGAGCGGCGCGTCCTGGCCGCAGGTACAGTCCCCGAGCCATCGGCCCATGTTCACGCGGGCCACGAGCGCCGTCGGCGCCGGCCAGGGCTCACGCCGGTTCAACTG
>DATLVT010000136.1:0-4012 GCA_035577105.1 Polyangia bacterium | reverse complement strand
CATACGAGGCTCGCTTCGAGGCCAAACGCCTTGCTGGCCTTGCCGAGGCCGCCAAGTCCCTCGGCTACACTCTCCTCAAGCAGGCTCCGAACTCCAGCCACCCCCTACCCGCGTAGGCAGGGGGTGGTTTCAGGTCAGGGGGCACAGCCCCCTTCCGCGCAGCGAGCCTGCGAGCGTCAGTTGACGTTATGGCAGCTGCTCTTGCCCGGTTGGCAAGAGGCGGGGTCGGGGATCTGGCCGCCCGGGGCCTCGACGAAGTCGCGGCAGATGCAGAGCTTCTTGCAGCAGAATTCGCCAACCTCGGAGGCCACGCCGCAGACGTAGCCCTTGGTGCAGCGCTTGTCGTCGGCGCCGCTGCCCCGCATCTCGCCGTCGCTGCAGTCGTCGTTGCTGGAACACTCGGCCGTGCAGTAGGGCTGGACATCGGTGCTCAGCTCGGCGCCCGGAAGCAAGCAGATGCGCGTCGGACACGCCAGCACCTGGCCGGTGATGGTGGCGACGGCCACCCCGGCGCTGGCGCCGCCGTCATCGGCGACCCCCAGGTCGCAAGGGCGCCCGATGTGTTTGTTCTCGCAACCGAAAAAGCTCATCGCCAGCAGCGCGACAGCGATCGGACCGTACGATAAGGACATGGCGCGATGCAGCGGAAACCTCATGAGGACTCCTCCGGTCCGGTAAAAGGCGCTGAGAAGCAAGCCAGCAAATTTCAACGTCGCTTTGATCTGGGGGACGGGCCCGCTCGTCACCCGTTCCGGGCCGACCGAGGGCCGCGCCATGTTACCCACCAACCTACACCTGTCAAGCGCGGATTGGCCGGTTGAGACGAGTTCTTCAATTGCCTACATCGATAGCATAATTACTGGTTTTATCGCATCTTGTGCAGCCGAACCCCTTCAAATGACCCACTTGACACGGCGGATCGCGTTTCATAGCATGGCTCGGTTTTAGGGTGTGCTGTTACACGTCATCACACGCGGGTGTCAGGCCCTGTGGTTAACGCAATTGCCACCCGAGCCCCCCACAACCCCCGGGTACACCAGCGAGGATTGCAGATGAGCGGAATGCGTGCAGTGGGCATTGTTCTGACCGGATCGCTGCTGCTCGCTTCGTCGGCAGCCCTCGCCCAGAAAAAGAAAAAGAAAACGGACTTTCAGCCCGACTCGGCCGCCGTCGGCGATCAGCCGTCCAAGGTCCTCGAGCGGGCGTTCAAGCTCTACGACAGCGAGGACTACACCCAGGCCTCCATCGAGCTGAACAAGGTCATCGAGAACGAGACCGGCGACACCGAAGGCAACAAGCAAAAGGCCGAGTTCTGGATGGGCAAGGCCCTCTACAACATGAAGTACTACTCGGCCTCGCTGTCGTACTTCGACCGGGTCGTACAAAAGGGACCGTCGCACGCCTACTACAATGCCACCCTGAAATGGCTGGCCTCGCTGTCGCGCCAGCTCCCTGACTCGACCGGTATTCTGGAAAAGATCGGAAAGTACAACCGCTCCGAACTGGACCAGCCGGCGCTGGAGAAGGTACGCGACGAGCTCTACTTCCTGCTCGGCAAGTTCAACTACCAGAAGGGCAGCTTCAAAGAGGCCGTCGCGCTGTTCAGCGCGGTCCCGTCCACCAGCGAATTTTACGTTCAGGCCAAGCTGTTCGAGGGCGCCACCCACGTGCGCGAGCTGCAGGCCAAGCCCGCCGTGGAATCGTTCAAGGAGGTCTTGCGGGTCTCCACCGAGAGCACCGATCCACATGTCAAGCCATTCGAGGACCTGGCCAATCTATCGCTGGCGCGCACGTTCTACTCGACGGGGCAGTTCGATCTGGCGGTGAAGTACTTTGACCGCGTCTCGCAGGACTCCTACGACTGGGCCAACAGCCTCTTCGAGGCGTCGTGGGCGAACTTCATGCTCAAGCAGAAGGGCTATGCCAAGGCGCTGGGCAACATCCACACCTTGCAGGCCCCGTACTTCGAAAACTACATCAAGCCCGAATCGATCGCGGAGGCGCTGTCGGTCAAGGCGACCATCTACTTTTACAACTGCCTTTACGATCGCGCCGGCGAGGCCATCAAGGAGTTCAACGCGGTCTACCCGCAGCTGTTCACCGACCTGAAAAAGCTGGTGGTGGCCACGACCGACAACACCGCGATGTTCGAGCTGGCGGTGAAGATCCGCGCCGGGAAGTCGGGCTTGCCCGAGGCGACGGAGCGATCGGCCCGCGGCGTTCTGGGCGACCTCAGCCTGGCCAAGCGATTCCAGTACGTCGAGGAGCTGGACCGCGAGCTGAAACAGCATGACAAGGCCGAAGCCGACTGGAAGTCGACCAACATCGCCCAGGCGGTCTTTGCCGACATCACGCTGCAGCGATCGCTGGCCGTCAACGAGGCGGGGGATCTGGCCCGGCGCCGCCTCATCCGGTTGACCCAGGAGCTGGCGCAGCTCATCAAGCGTGTCATCAAGATCGAGTATGAAATTCTGCAGGGCGAAAAGGGCAGCCTGGAGCAGGAAGTCATCCAGGAGCAGCAGATCATCAAGTCTGGCGGGCAGCGTCGCGCCGAAGAGATTCGCGTCGATGACGAGCACAACATCTGGCCGTTTACCGGGGAGTACTGGCGCGACGAACTTGGTTACTACCGCGTACGCGTCGCCAATCGCTGCGAACGCAGCGCCCCCGAAGGCGCGCCGACCACGGCCGACCCGTCAATGCCCGCCGCAGGGGGAGAAACTCCTCCCAAGAACTAGTCGGATGAGTTTCAAGACCGTGGATGTAAAAAGAACGAGGCGGGACCTTAAGCGCGGTTTTTTCGCGCAAGCTTTGCAAGCGGATAAGCGGTGTCGCGCCTGCGGCGCCGATCAGGTTGCGTCAACAGCGGAGCCAACATGACCATTGAGCACGTGGGTTTTTCTAGCAAACTGGCGCGAACCATCGTCGCCGCGCTGGCCCTGGCCGGCGCTGGAACGGCGCTGGCCGCCGAGCCGGCGGCGCCTGCGAACAGCGGCAAGGCTAGGTACCAGAAGCAAGAAAAAGAGGTTCAGGCGACCCAGACCAACCTGACCAAGCCGCAGGCTCCGCCGCCCCCCAAGAAAGAGAGCGGGCCGACCATCGGCGTCGACCAGTTCATCGAGCAGAAGCAGACCCAGATCCAGAAGCTGGTCGATGCTCAGATCGAAAAGATGCGGCGCCTCATCAACGTCACCCAGGACGACGATCCCCAGAAGGCCGACTTCTGGTTCCGACTCTCCGAGCTCTATGCCGAGAAAGAGCGCTTCTACAACTTCCAGGCGCGGTCGCTGGATCAGAAGATCTTCGAGTTGCCGCCCGCTCAGCGAGGGCCGCTGCAGAACCAGCAGAAGACCTATGAGCAGCAGGAACAGAAGTGGCTGCTGGACGCGGTCAAGGGCTACATCGCCGCCACCAAGTTCCGCAAGTACGAGCGCATGGACGAGGTGCTGTTCAAGCTCGCCTACCTGCTGACGTCGGTGAAGAAGGAAGACCAGGCCCGGGAGTTCTTCCTCCGGTTGATCAAGGACTATCCCAACTCGAAGTACATCCCCGACGCGTACCTGTCTTTCGCCGAGTTCTATTTCAACAAGGGCGAGATGGACGCGGCCATGAAGTTCTACGAGAAGGTCGAGCAGTTCCCCAAGTCCAGCGTCTACCCCTACGCGGTCTACAAGAAGGGGTGGTGCTACGTGAACCTGGGCGACTACAAGACCGCCCTCGAGACGTTCGTGGCGGTGGTGCGCATGACCACCGAGGGAAAGACCAACATCAATCTCGCGCAGAAGAAGGCGCTGGAGAAAGAAGCCAAGAAGGACATCGTCAAGGCCTACGCCCACGTCGGCGGGCCGGACAAGGCCTGGGAATTCTTCCAGCGCACCGGCGGCGACTTCGCCCCGAAGATGATGGAGGCCCTGGCCGAGCTGTACTGGGAGCAGGGCAAGTTCGGCGACTCGACGCGCGTCTACCGCAAGGTGATCTCCATGAACATGGACTCACCGCGCATCTGCGAATG
>DATLVT010000135.1:0-7182 GCA_035577105.1 Polyangia bacterium | reverse complement strand
CGTGCAGGGCCGGATCGGGCGGCGGCAGCTGGTCGTCGTCGATGGCGTGAATGAAGTCGCAATAGTGATCGCGGTCGACGCCGTAATCCTGCTCCAGGCCTTTCAGCGTGGTCCCGTGCCGGCCAAACAGCCGCATCCGGGTGGCGTTCGCCTGCTCCGCGGTCAGCCCCAGGAACGTGCGGATGTATAGGTTGATGCGCTCGTCCACCGCCTTCAGCGTGGGCAGCGTCGACGGATACAGCGTGTGGTCATAGTCGAGAAGGAGAATCTTCGTCATTCCGCCGCGCCCGTCACACTCCCAGGATAGTGGAAAGGTGTTGCCGCCTCCAGGCCGATCGCGGCGGCCTTCACCCTGGCCACCACCTTGGAAGGACCGGCGCCGTGGTTATGAATGTAAGGAGAGGGACGGAGGCATGGCGATGATGACGACCAAGGCGATCGAAAATGAGCTTCTGGAACTGGAGCGACAGTACTGGATGGCCATGAAAGACAAGGACGTCGAGGCGGCGATGCGTCTGACGGACGATCCGTGCATCGTGGCCGGAGCGCAGGGGGTGGGCTCGATCGATCGCAAGGCGTTCATGTCGATGATGAACGCCGCCACGTACACCCTGGACGATTTTGAATTGAACGAAGACGTCAAGGTGCGCCTGCTGCGCGAAGACGTCGCCGTGCTGGCGTACAAGGTTCACGAGGAGCTGACCGTCGACGGAAAACCGGTCACGCTGGATGCATCGGACACGTCGACCTGGGTACGACGCGACGGCCGTTGGTTGTGCGCGCTGCACACGGAGGCCATCGCCGGTGATCCGTTTGGCCGCGATCGCGGGCACGCCGCCGCGCCCCGAAAAGGCAAACGCCAGCGCAGCAGTTAACAGAAGTCATGGAGGGGAGGGTGCGGCAATGATGCTTCGACGCGATGAGATCGGATGGGCCGTGAGTCGCCCGGTTCGTCTGGTGATGACCGCGGGAGCGATCGTCACCTTGGTCTTCACTCTGGCCAGCGCGCGCGCCGCGGATCTTGCCGTTTCGAGCGCGACGGTGCTCCAGGATCTCCATCGTTCCAATCAGGAGGCGATGGCCATGGGACGGCTGGCCCAGGAGAAAGGCTTTACCCAGGAGATGCGCCGCTTCGGTGACATCCTGTTTTACGATCACCGGTCCGCTGAGCGAAAGGTCGTCAAGCTGGCCAGGTCGGAAGGCGTCTCGCTGGGCGCGGTGACGGCGCCCGAGCGGCCGCTGCCCACGGGGAAGGCCTTTGACGCCGCCTTCGCCGAGGTCGCCCTGGCCGATCACCAGAAGGACATCGCCGCGGTGGAAGAGGCGCTCAACAGCACCACCGACAAACGCCTGCAACGGTTGCTCACCAATCACCTGTCCATGCTGCAAAAGCACGTGGACATCGCCCAGAAGATCCTGACCACGCAGCCCCGCGCCACGACGTCGGCGAACGACTAGTTCACGCTCGAGGGACGGCTGGTCCACGACCAGGCCGCCGATCGAGCGTGACGTCCGGAAGCGTCTGGAACGGCTCGAGCAAGCGCCGACCGGACATCACTAAATGGTCGGGCCCGGAAAACCAGCAGGTGGTCCTGTGGCCAGACCAATGGATGAGATCCCGTCGACAAAAGCCGCTGGCCACGGCGCCCTTTTCCATTTTTGTCCTTGCCTGGTGTCAAATGTTACCGTTAACATTCGATATCAATGCTGCCAGGCGATCTTTTTTTGCCGGCCGTCGAGATCGGCGCCTCCGTCCCGTCGCGGCCCGACAACGTCACTGACGGAGAGCTGTGTGACGCGCTGGCCAGCGGAAGTTTGTGGGCTGTTGACCTGCTGTACACGCGCATCGAGGACACCGTCGACACGGTGCTTTTTCGGGTGCTGGGCGCCACCGACATCGACCGCGAGAATCTCCTGCAACGTTCGCTTCAGAAGATCATCGCCTTCATCATGGCCAGACGATTTACCGGCTCTTGCAGCCTCAAGTCCTGGGTCGCTTTGCTGACCCAGGAAGTCGCTCTGGATGCTCTCCGCGCGTGCGCCCGCCAGCGCGCCGTTCTCAGCGCCGCCGTCGGCTTCGACACGGTGCTGTCCGCGCTGGCCATGACCAGGAAAGAGTGGGCGGCGGCGGTGATTCTTCACGATCTGCTCGGCTACGGCGTGACCGAAATTTCTTGTCTGACCGGCGTGTCGAGATCCGCCGCCCAGGTGCGCCTGGTGCGGGGACGCCAGGACGTCACCGATCGCATTGGGGACGTGGTGACCGGCGTGAAGCGCAAGAAGCGCGACGCCGTCTCTGCGACGGCGTGATCAGCGACCGACGCCCTCTGCACTGACGGACCGCGGTGGGGATCCTCTCTCGCCAACGCCCAATGTCCGGCGACGAGGCGCTAGTTCGTGCAGCCGATCTTCTTGCTGCTGACGCGGATGTCGTCGATCCACATGTCCGAGAGCGTGGGGATGGGGTGATACTCCCACAGGCCGAACGAGACGCCGTCGAACCTGGGCGGGAGATGATTGGGGTTTCCGTTGGCGGCCGTCGCCGAGCTGCTCTTGAGATCGGTCAGCTCCTTGTCGTCGACCCACACCTGACGAATTTCGGTGCTCGGGTCGGAACCATTCTCAAACAGCTCGACACATTGCCACTGGTTGGCGGCGATCAGGGTCTTGGACCAGGGGCCGAACTCCAGCTTGGGCTGGGCGAAGAAGATCGAATAGCCCAGCCACTGCTTGGCCGAGCCGATCATCCCCAGGCCCGCCTGCACGTCGCCGCGATCATTCTTGCCGGTGCCAAGGAGAAACCCCGTGTGAAAGTCGGCGCCCGAAGCCACCGGGATCTCGGGGCTGAAATAGACGAACATGCGCGCGTAAAAAGAGTTCGACACGGCGGGGAAGGTGACCGACTCGCTGATCATGGCCGTGCTCTGCTGGTTGGGGACCACCTTGATGTGCAGCGCGTATTTGCCGCCGTGGGCGTGCAGGTCGTCGACGACGATCGACGCCGAGGCGCTGGGCTTGTTGATCTTCCAGCGCTGCATGTTCAGCATGCCGCCTTCAAAGTCGTCGCACAGTTCAGAGCCCATCGTCACGCAGGTGCCCGGCGCCCCCGCCTCGTCCGCCGCATCTGCGCCGCCGCCGCCTGCGCCGCCGGCGTTCGCGCCACCCGTTCCCTCTGTGATCGAACCGCCGCTCCCACCGGAACCGGCGACGACGCCGCCCGAGCCGGAGGAGCCCCCGCTGCCGGTTGACGCCGAGCCCCCGGTGCCGACGGCGCCGCCGCTGCCCCCCTTGGGGTTGTCACTCAACTGACCGCTGCAGCCAGCGATCAGCAGCAACGCCGCCGACAGACCGAAAATGACGCCCGAGAAAAAGCGCCTCATTTTCACCTTCATCAAGGAAATTATAGGTCGAGGCCGGGCGAGCCCGTCAACGGTAGGAATCGTCGTACTTTGCATCCCCGCCGCGCCGGTCCGTGCTTAGATTGGCCCGTCGCAATAACAAGGAGATCACCATGGCTGCCTCAAAAGTCGTCTGGAAATGGGCCAGTTACGAACCCTATCTCCGCAGCCTGCTGCGCATCGCCGCGGCGTTCATGTTCATGCTGGCCGGCACCTCGAAGCTGTTCGCCTTTCCCGTCGGCATGCCCGGTGGCGGTGGCACGGCGCATTTCCCCTCGCAGATCTGGGTGGGCGGCGTCCTGGAGGTGTTCGGGGGCGGACTGCTGCTGCTCGGCCTGTTCACCCGGCCGGTGGCCTTCCTGCTGGCCGGCGAGATGGCCGTCGCCTATTTCCAGTTCCATTTCCCGCGCGGCTTCTGGCCCACCGTGAACGGCGGCGTCAGCGCCGTGCTCTACTGCTTCATCTGGCTGTACTTCTCCGCCGCCGGCGCCGGCCCAATAAGCATCGACGCCAAGCGGGGAGTCGTCGGCGCCCGCTGATCCACAACGTCAGCCCGTCCAAGATCGAAGGCGGGCTTTGCCCGCCGGAGACACCGCCTGCCAGGCCAGATCCGCCCCCGGCTCTCGTCGCGTCGGGGAGGGCCCGTGAGAGGGGCCAACAGGCCCCTCCCACGCAGCGAGCGAAGCGAGCCCCTAGAACTGATTGTCGGGATTGGCGGTGAACAGTTCGCCGCGGGCGAGGTTCAAAAACGTCAACGCGTGGTCCATGAAGCCGCCACGGTCGGCGTCGGCGTTGGCCTGGGCAATCTGCAGGGTCTGCTTGACGTCCTTCAGTTCGTTGACGGCGGCGGCGTTCAGGCCCTTGGCGGCCAGGTCGTCGATGGCGTCCTGCGTGTCGGCGATGGCCACCGTCAGCAGGCTGGTGTTGCCGGTCGAGCGCGTGTTCTTCACGAACTGAACCTTCTTGCGAATCTGCCGGATGTTCTCGGCGGCGTTGATGACGCGCAGGAAGGCGGCGATGTCGGCCTGCTGGTTGGCGTCGAAGTTCATGAAGAAGAAACGGCCCACGGGCGACGACCGGAACGTGTCGGACATGTAAAAGGCGATGGCGGCCTCGATGTCGGCGGCGGCGTTGTTGTGAAACAGGGGCGCGGTGTCGACGGCCTCGATGATGGGCGGCACGTTGAAGCCCAGCCCCGACGTCCCGTTTTGGAAACCGTTATCCAGCGGCAAATCCGGCGTCAGCCGCGCCACCGCGGTGTCAAAGCTGGAGTTGCTCAGCGTCTGCTGAAAGTCGAGGTGGCAGCCGCCGCAGGCCGCCCCCGAGGTGAACAGATCGCGGCCGCGCGTGGCGGGGTCCTCGCGGAAGCGCACGTTGTCCAGGATGACGTTCTTCTGGCGCCCGGTGAAGAGCTGAAAGGCCTCGAGGGCGTCCAGCTCTTCCTGTGTGGGGATGCGAAAGTCGGTGCCCGGTCGCCGGGCCAGGTCCTTCGTGAAGTGTTGAACGACCGCCCCGAAGCCGAACTCGTGCAGCGTGCCGCGCCCGGGAGCGCCGTCGCCGCTCCAGCCGAGCGGCTGGTCGGGCGGCGAGAACGGGAAGAACCCGGCGGCGGCGATGGTGCTGCTGGTGAGGCCCAGCGCGAACGTGTGGTTCACGCTGCGGGCCACGAACTTGTGCGTGGGATCATCGAACCCGTCGACGTTCTCCCGGATCAACGCCCGCGTGCGCAGCAGGGTTCGATCTTCCAGCGGGGCCAGCGCGGTGTTGTTCTCGGCCACGAACAACGGATCGCTCTGCGGCAGGGTGGCGATGAAGGGCGGGTCGATGGTCAGGTTGTTCTCGGCGCGATGGCAGGTGCCGCAGGTGCGGCCGTTGCCGCCGAAGGTCTCGTTGAAGAAAAGCTGCGCCCCGCGGCCGACCAGCGCGTCGGTGGTCTCGACGTTGTTGGCCACGGTGCCCGACACCGGATCCAGGGTCCGCCCGGCCTTCTCGCGGAAGAACCGTTTTTCGAACAGGCCGCGGGCGCCGACCGCGATGCGCGACACCGTCGGGTGCTGGTCCTTGCGCGTGACCACCACCAGGTCCAGGTCAAAGTTGATGTTGCTGCCCAGGTTCTTGTTGTCGATCTCCACGCAGCCGGGCGCGCCGAAGCAGCCCATGTCGGAGCGGGCGGGCGCGAAGGTGGCGACCTTGAAGAAGGTGTCTCCTGTCTCCGGTCGCATGGTGCGCCCGCCGCCGGCGACGTTCTTGACCAACCACAGATCAAAGCTGGACCCCGCCGGCGCCCCCTGCAGGGTGGCGTTCACGGTGCTGGTGGTGAAGTCGAAGGTCACCGAGCCGGCGGGCGGCTGGCCGTTCTGCGGGTGCGCCGGCAATTTCTCCGTCGACAGGCCGGGATGAAAACCGAACCCCATGCGGAACTGGCGGTCGAAACCCACCGCGACGAAGTTCTGTTTGAACAGCGCATACGCGTCCGCCAGGCCGTCCTCGGCGACGGTGACGGCGCTCTGCGCGGCGCCCAAGTCCAGTCCGGGCGGTCCGTCACCGCCGCAACCGGCCGATAAGACCAGCGCCGCCGCCGTCATCGCTCCACAAAACTTGCCACAAACCCTGCCGCAAAACCTGACGAACCCCGTCCCCATATTGTTCTTCATGGCTGCAAGCTCCTTGTCGATCCGCTGGTCGGTTAGCTCGGAAAATGACGAGCCAACCTCTATAACGAATCGACGCAGCCAATCAGACGAAGCGAAACGACGATTTGATCAGTTCGTCCAGGTGACGGTATCGGTGACGGTCTTGCCGCCGCTGGTGGCGCTGGCCTCGACCATGTTGGCGCCGGTGGCCCACGTCACGTTCGTCCAGACGAAGAGGTGATCCGTCGCCGACCTGGCGCCCAGCGAGGTGCCGTTGACCTTGACGTCGACCATCGCCGCGTTCGAGTAGACCTTGATGGTGCGCGCCGATCGCGGCAGCGTGGTGAAGCGCCGGCTGGTGAGGTACACGAACGGGTCCGTCGACCAGTTGGCCTTGTATAGATAGAAGGCGTCCTTCTTCGTGGCGCGATCAAAGGTGACCAGCCCCTTGTCGTTCAGCCCGGGCAGCGTCCCCTCGGTGCGCGTGTCGCTGGCAAAGTCAAACAGGTTCCAGATGAACTTGCCCCAGATGAACGGGCGGGCGGCCAGCGCCGACCAGTACGCCTCGTGATAGTAGGCCTGGTACTCCTCGGTGTGGACCTTGGTGGTGTGGTCGGCGCCGTCGTCCAGCGACGCCGGATCAGCCGTGTGTTGCATGACGCTGGCGCCGGCGCCGTATTCGGTCAGCCCCACGGCGCCCGTGGGGTGATCGCGGTGAATGCCGTCCGCCCAGGCGGCGAAGTCGGCGACGCGTCCGCCATACCAGCCCTGGTATTCGTTGAACCCGTGCGCGGTGCCGTGCCAGTTGACCGGGTTATTGTTGTCGCCGCCGTTGGCGGCATAAGCGGCCAGGCGCGTGGGATCCTCTGTGGCCACCACGTCGGCCAGGTGGCCGATCAGCGTGTCGGGGCTGGGCCCGGGGCGCAGCAGCGTCTCGTTGCCGACGCTCCAGAAGGCGATCGACGGGTGATTGTAGTTCTGGCGGATCAATTCCTTGAGCTGCTGCTGCGCCGAGGCAGCAAACTCCGGCGCGGCCGGCGTTACGCCGCCGCCGACGGATGCATTCACCGGAATTTCCGTCCACACCACGATGCCGTTCTGGTCGGCCAGATCGTAGAGCAACTGGCTGTGCTGGTAGTGGGCCGTGCGGA
>DATLVT010000134.1:0-2616 GCA_035577105.1 Polyangia bacterium | reverse complement strand
GTAGAGCCGCACCTAACAATCCGAACTATGGGTCAAAAAACGGAAGCGCGAAGCTGAACGAGAAACAAGTCTCCGAAATCCTCGCCCTTTACGCGACTGACGAATATCGCCAGCAAGATCTGGCTAAGAAATTCGGCGTTTCCCAGCGAATGATTAGTCTCATCACAAGAAGAGAAAAGTGGCAGCATGTTACTGCTGCCACTCTCACTTAGGTTGTATTTACTCAGTCAGACGCGCTGGAGTAGAAACCTGTCACTACACCGCTCTGCACAAGATTGCTTCCGGTCATCGGATGCTTGGAGAACATCTTGACCGTGCCGTAGCACATGTCGATGCCGACACCCTGAAGGAAGTCGTAATCGTCTTCCTTGCGGAACGTCGGGCGAACCATCTGGCCCCAGCAGATCGCCGCAGCCTGCTGGCCACAGAGAAACACCGGCTCGACACGGTTGGCAGTGGTGCCCGCCGTGGTCAGCCCGGTCCAGCTCGTCGTTACGAACTGGCTGATTTCCGGAACCTGACGGACAATAATCCCGTCATAGATTTGATCCCCGTCTTGAAATAACGGGTTCTTGTTCATGCCATCGCCTTCGCGAGGGCGCGCGTCCTTGTTGACCGTCTGCAGGTCGAGCTTGAGATCGCGGAACGTGTTGGTGCCGGCGAACACCACATAATACTCGTAGCCGTCCCTGGTCTTGTAGGGGCGGATATGAGGATCGGCGTTGAGCGCGACACGCTTCAGGAGGCTGAGATTGGCCGCCGTCAGCTTGTCGTTGGTGACATCCAACTCGGCCAGCGACAGGATATGCGTCGCCTTGGTGTTGGTCCGCGCCGCGCCGTACTGGACGCGGTCGGTGTTGGCCTGCATCCACGCCGTGGCCGCAGCCGTCTGACCGGCCTCTGCCGCGCCGTACAGCACGCCGTTCACCGTGACATCCGCCGCCGGCAGTGTCTCGGTCGGGAACGCCATCAGCGCCTTGATGATGTCATCACGCTGGCGTGATTTGCCCCAATCAGAGAGCAGCGGCTTGGCTTCCCCGAACAGGTCGGCACTGTCGCGTTGCTTTTCGGCGTTGTTGGTAACGACGGCGTTACGTGCCCAGTCAACCTTGACCCGCAGACCGTAGTTGTCGATTTTTTCTTCCGCACCGACAAGTGCGGCAACAGCACCGACGCCGGCGCCCTTCAGGCGCTTGACGAACGGGATATTCATCACCTCGCCGCCGGCCTTCAATTCGTTCCGGACGCGGATGATCGCGTTCATGTCCGCGGACATGTAGGGAGAGAACAGGTTCTCGCGAACGAATTCGCGATTGATGTCCTTCGTAAACCTGATGAGTTTGTTGTTGGTATCGACCGTAGTGAGAGCCATGTGAGTTACCCCTCACGCTGGCACCCGCCCAATAAAAAACCCGCCTCACTGGGCGGGTGGATCATTCTATTTAGCCGGCGTCAGCGCATTGCGTGCCTGAATAGCGCCGCGTCACTCATGTCGGTTGGATCGTCGTCGCCGGCGACTTGTGAGGCCGGCAGACGTGACATCGAGGGCGGCAGTTTGACGATGCTGCCCTGGGGACTATTGGATCGTTGACCTGTAGGTTGCGATTGCGCTGCAAGCACTTGCTCCCGCCACTTGTCGGGACCGCCTGCCGCCTTGATCTGCTGCACCAGCGACAATTCCTTGTGTGCCTGCACGATTGCATCAAACGGGTGCTGACTTTGCATCGCGTTATAATAAATCGGCATCACTTCGGGAGACTGCGCCTTGACGTTTTCAGCCAGCCAGACATACGCCGCCCGAACCGCTTCTGCCCCGTGTTCCCTCTCGGCTTCGCGCCTCGAATAGAACTCGGTTCGAGCCTGGTCCCTGGCTTCCATCGCCTGGATCCGTTGCTCGACCGGCGTCAGACCCTGCTTGAGATAATGATCGACGAACCCCGTGGGGCTTTCGAACAAATCCGGCGCAGGTGTCGGTTCAGGCTTCGGCTGGTTTTGCCGTTGCAGCATTTCAAACTGACGCTGCCAGCGCGCTTCGGTCTCCGCGACCCGCCTTTCGGCTTCCTCGCGTACCTCACGCAGCCGCCAACTCGGAACGTGTGCGTCATCCTTTGCCGTTTCCGGCGCCGGTTGCTGCTCCACTGGATCAGGTTGCCTCGCGGCAAACCTACCGTGTTCGTCCCGTGCCCGTTCTTCCGTCTGTGGTGTTTCCGGTGCCGGCGCCTCTGCCGGTTGCTCGGCCACGTCAGGAGTAGGGTCGTCAGCCATCGCGGAGCTGAATAGCTCCTTGTCGTCGATATCCATGTTGTCTCTCCAGGCGCCAGTGTCGTTGGCTCACGCTGCCGGCTGTATCGCCGCCGGCCGATGCGTTCGATCCGATTTCGCTCGGATCAGGCGTAAGGTTTACTCAAGAAAAAACCGCCCCTCTCGGAGCGGTTCTTGCTTTAGAAAACCCGTTATCTATTCCGTATCGTCTTCACGGTTGGTCAGCGGATCTTCCGGGTAGGCCGCAAACCGCCGGATTGCGTCTGCGACCTGGGCGCTGGTCCAGATCGTGTCGCCGGCCATTTCGAACCGGTTGGACAGATCCTCCAGCGCCTGCTCGACTTCGGTCATGCA
>DATLVT010000133.1:0-2719 GCA_035577105.1 Polyangia bacterium | reverse complement strand
CGGCACGGTCCCACCCCCGGCGCCCCCTCCCTCGCTGATTCCGCCCCCGACCCCGTCGCCTCCTCCCGGCAGCCTGGGCGGCGGGCCGCCCGTGGTGCCGGTCGAGCCGGCGCCTCACTCTGGCAGCCGGGTCGCGCGGATCGTCGTGGGCAGCATCCTCATGGGCGCAGGCGCCGTCGCGGGCGGCCTGGCCATCTGGCAAGGGAAGGTGGCGCAGGAGAAGGCCGACAAGCTGAGCAGCCAGTCCCAGCAGAAAGGAACCATCCTTTTCAATCCGGCCATCGAGGACAACGGCAAGAACGCCAACAGGTTTGCCATCCTCCTTGGTTCGGTCAGCGGCGCCTGTCTGATTGCCGGGGGCATCGTCCTTTTGACCGCTCCCTCGTCCTCCGCATCGTCGACCGAGGCGCCCCCTCGGGTTCCGGTCGCGTCGCTGGCGCCGGTGATCGGTCTCGGGTTCATGGGTGCCGAGGCTGCCTGGTCCTTCTGAGACGTTGCGAGCGGGGATGCTCCATGCACGGGCTGCGACGATCATCAGTCACTGCGCGGTCCTGGCGGTAATTTTGACCGGATCCTCTTGTTACCACCCCAATATCGTTGACGGTGGGCTAAGATGCGCGCCGCTTCCGAACAAACGCTGCCCCGACGGGTTTTTTTGCGACGTCGGCAGCGACGTCTGTCGCAGCCATCCTGTCGTCGGAGACGCAATGCCCATCGACCAACCGAGTGAGAGCCCCGCCGACGTCGGCCAGGACGTTGGCCAAGAGGTGGTCGATGCGGGTGCTGACCTGTCGCCGGACAAGAACGAGGTGATGTGCCTTCAGCCCAAGCCCGGCTGCACGGCGCAAAATCCCGGGGCCGCCTGCGATCCTTATTGCCAGAGCGGCTGTGGCTGCGCCGAGCACTGTGTGGTCGTGGACGTGACCGGCGCGCCGACCTGCAGCCAACCGCTGCCGGGCAGCCTTCAGGTCGGGCGGTCATGCGACGTCGCCTCGGCCGGCACCCCGATACAGACCGACGCCTGCGCCGCGGGGCTGACCTGCCTGCGCGACGGTTGCGGAACCCATTGCTTCCGGTATTGCCGCGGCGACGCCGACTGTCCCGGATCGTCCTGCTCTCGCCCGGTGATCAGGAACGGCAATCCAGGCGGGTACAAGGTTTGCGAAATGCCGTTCACCACCTGCGATCCCCTGAAGACGTCGGCCAGCGGCTGCCCGCTGGGCGGGCAGACCTGCTATCTGTCGCCGACCGGCGCGGACAAGGTCTTTTGCGACTGTCCAGCCGGTGACAAGCGCGAATCGCAGCCTTGCGATTCGGCACAAGACTGCCTTCCCGGTCTCGCTTGTGTTGACGCCAGCAACACAGGAGATCTACGGTGCCGCGCAGCCTGCGGGATTGGCCAGGCCGACGCATGTAACGGCGGAGGCACCTGCAGACCCATCAATGGCAGCAAGGTCTATGGCTTTTGTCTCTGATGATGACCCCCATGGAAAAACTTTTTCGTCGAACTCTTGATTGCGGCTTCGTGGCGCTGGTCGGCCTGGCCGGCCTGCTGTGGAGCGGTTGCTATAACCCCAGCATCGTCAACGGCGGGCTGCACTGCTCCGAAAACGGGCGCTGCCCGGAGGGGTTTTCCTGCCACGTGCCCACCGGCCGTTGTTACCGGCCGGACAGCGGCCCGACGGAGGTGAACTGTCCGCCGACGACGCCGCTTTGCGCCGAGCAGCCGACCGACGGCGGCGCCTGCAGCGCCGTCTGCCAGAACGGCTGCAGCTGCGGGCAACGGTGCAACGTCGCCGGCAACATCAGCAAATGCGTTCCCGCCGGAACCAAGACGCTGGGGCAGCTGTGCACGCGATCGTCTCCCTCCGGGTTCGACGATTGTGCGCCCGGGCTCACCTGCCTCAATGAATCGTGCGGGGGGCTCAGCCGTTGCTATCGGCTGTGCACCGGCAACGACCAATGCAAGGTGGCGGATGACGTCCTTTGCCGCATCAACATCGAGATCACCACCGCCGGCGTCAGGCAGCCGACCCCGTTCTTCGTCTGCGACGTTCCCCACGACGTCTGCGATCCGATCGCCAAGTCCGGTTGCGCGGCTCCGGCGCTGTCCTGCTTTGTCCTCAACAGCGGGCAGACCCTGTGCGACTGCGAGGACCCCAAGGCCGGGGCCGAAGGCGCCAAGTGCAACACCTATCCTGATTGCAAGGCGGGTTTCACCTGCGTCTCCTTGACCGTCGCCGGTGTCGCGCAGTCCTCCTGTCGAACGGTCTGCGCGCCGGGGAAGACCACCTGTCCGGCGGGGCAGACCTGCAAGGCCATCGGCGCCAAGTACGGTTACTGCGCGCCGCCGTAGACCGACCGTCGGCGTTTCATTCGTCACCTCGCGCTTGCCGGTTCCTTGTTGCAGTGAACGGTGAGGCTCCACCCTTCGTGCAGGTAGGCCTTGCGCACGGTTCCGGGCGCGCCGCAGGGGCGTTTGTCAGCGGCCGGCAGGACGCAGACTTCGTGCGGGCCGGCGCGGGTGCGAATCGACGCGGTGCCGCGGGCGCCCACGTCGCCCATCGCCTGCCCATCGATGGTCACGTGCGTCGCCTGCGCGCACAGCGAGTTGTCGACGTCGATCCACACCGCGGGCGCCGCGCTGGCGCTGGGGGCGGGCGGCTCTGGTGCGGCGACGCTGGCGGCTCCTTCGGCCGATGACCTGAGCTGGGGCGGG
>DATLVT010000132.1:0-4743 GCA_035577105.1 Polyangia bacterium | reverse complement strand
GCGACGGCCATCAGGGCGCTCAGCCCCAGCGGCCCGGGCGATTCATAGACGTCGTCGTCGTCGATCTCCAGCTTTTCCACCAGCAGGCGCCGGATGCGGGCCGGTATCCCGGCGTCCACCTCCAGCCGCACGCAGGCCCCGAAACGCCGCCGCCGCACCTCGCGGTCGACGATGGACAGCAGGTCGTGCGCCTCATCCTCCAGGATGGCGATGTCCATGTCGCGGGTTACGCGAAAAGGAGAGCAGCTGAGGATCTCCATCCCCGGAAAGAGATCGTCCAGGTTGGCGGCGATGAGCTGCTCCAGCGGCAGAAGGTCGTTCGTCGAGCCATCCGCCGGCTGCTTGCCGGGCGCCCCGGCCGGTCGCAGGTCGGACAGCACCACGAAACGGGGAAGACTCTCCGGCACCTTGACGCGGGCAAACCGGCGCTCTTTCGTCACCGGATCGCGCGCCTCGATGGCCAGCGACAGGGACAGGTTGGAAAGAAACGGAAACGGGTGACCGGGGTCGACGGCCAGCGGCGTGATGATGGGAAACACCGACCGGCGAAAATAGCGGCGCGCCTGCGCCTGCGTCTCGGCGTCCAGGGTCTTCCAGTCGCGAATGTGAATCCCGCGCTGGGCCAGGGCCGGCAGCAGATCCTCGGACAGCAGCTGGATGGCGGTCCGCACCTGGCGGCGCACGGTCTGCCCGATGCGGGTCAGCTGTTCTTGCGGCGACAGGCCGTCCGGGCTGGTCTCGATCAGGGCCGCCTCCAGCTGGTCATGCAGGCCGGACACCCGGATCATGAAGAACTCGTCCAGGTTCGAGGCGGCGATGGCCAGGAACTTCATCCGCTCCAGCAGCGGCCAGCGCTGGTCCAGGGCCTCGGCCAGGACACGATCGTTGAACGCCAGCCAGGACATCTCGCGGTTCAGGTACAGCGACGAATGGTCCAGCGGGACCGATTCTCCCCCCAACGCCGCACCACCCACCGCACTCACGGGAAACTCACCGACCTTCAGCACGGCCTCCATCGAAGCGCCCCCTGGGCGGGGACCGTAGCCCGACCCCACGCCGGCTTTTGTTTCAGTTGTGTGACAAATGGTTCCTAGGAAGCCACGCCAATGGCCCGTGACTGCGCCACCTTGCGCATCACCGCCCGGTGGATCGGGTACAACATGGCCACGGTGACCGCCATCGCCACCACCACCACATAACCCAGAACGTCGTAACGCTGGAGCTGCCCGCCGGGCGTCTGGATCACGATCAGGCCCGCCACCCAGGACGCCACCCCGCCGGAAAACTGCTGCAACGACGCGCTGACGGACATGAAGGCCCCGCGATCCTGGGGATCGGGGACGGCGGTGGTCAGCGCCGACGCCGAGATCATCCGCGCCATGACGGCCACGAACAGCACGATGTTGACCAGCATGACCAGTCCCAGCGGCGTCACCCCCAGGTTGCAGTAGACGACGACCACCACCGCCGCCAGCACGGAACCGCAGCAGAACGTCGCGTACTTGCCCAGGCGGTCGGCCAGTCGGCCCATGAGGGGACCGGAGATCATCGAGCTGATGCCCGTGACCATGTACACCCAGGGCAACTGGGTCAGCGGAATGCCCAGGTTGTTGACGGTGAACGCGCTGCCGAACGGCATCAGCATGAACCCGCCGGTGGCCAGCAGCATGGTGGCGACGAAGGCCTGCAGGTAACGAGGGGTGCTGACGGTGCGGACCAGGTGGCGCACCGGATCGCGCTCGGCCGGCACCAGCAGGTGGGCGTTGACCGGCCGCAGCTTGACGGCGATGAAGACGCCGACGATGGCCGCCATGCCGGCGATCATCAGGAACGGCGCGTGCCAGCCAAAATGGTTGGATAGAAAGACGCCAAGCGGGATCCCCATGACCTGGCTGGCCGCGAAGGCGCTTTGCACCGACCCCATCACCCGCCCGCGGACCTCCAGCGGAAAGAGGTCGGCGATGATGGCAAAGCTGATCGATCCAATGACGCCGCCGAAGAGCCCGGTCACGATGCGCGCCCCCAGCAGGAATCCATACCCGGGCGCCACGCCGCACAGGAAGGTCCCCACCACGAACCCGCTGTAGAAAAACAGCAGCATCTTCTTGCGATCGAAGCGATCGGCCACGCCCGCCGCCAGCAGGCCGGCGGTGCCGGCGCTGAAGGCATAGGCCGAAACCACGGCGCCAAACTGGCGGGTGGAGATCCCCAGCTTCTGCATCAACAGGGCGCCCAGCGGCGCCAGGATCATGAAGTCCAGAACAATGGTGAATTGCAGGAAGGCCAGGATGGCGATGACCAGCTTCTGGTAGGGCGTGAAGGGCGAAGCGACGGCGGGTTTCATCGGCCGCCTTGCATAGCAGGTCGGCCGCCGCAGTCAGGCAACTTTTTCGTCAATGGGCGACGTGTCGGCGGAAGTAGGTAGGCGTGGATCCGACGTCGGCGCAGACAGCTTCCCGCGGCTGAGACACTATGACCCTCAATAGCCCGGGGTCCCCAACCGATAACCCCTTGGTCTCTTATGTCCAATTCTCCAGACACGTCCACTAACCGGGACAGCGAAAATACGCTGGCCCGCGGGGCGATCATCGGACGGTACGTCGCGCTGGAGCTGGTGGGCAAAGGAGGGATGGGCGAGGTCTACGCCGCGTATGACCCCGAGCTGGACCGAAAGATCGCCATCAAGCTTCTTCGGGCGCGCGACGGACAGGGCACCATGGGCTCCGACGCGCGCACCCGTCTGATGCGGGAAGCGAAGGCCATCGCCAAGCTGTCCCATCCCAACGTCATCGTCGTCTACGACGTCGGCACATTCGAGGATCGTGTCTTCATCGCCATGGAGTTCGTCGACGGGCACACCGTGACGTACTGGATGCACGCAGAGCCGCGACACTGGTCGGACACCCTGAAGGTGTTCGCCGCCGCCGGCCGGGGCCTGGCCGCCGCGCACGAGAAACAGCTGGTCCACCGCGACTTCAAACCCGACAACGTCATGGTGCGCTCGGACGGTGAGGTGCGGGTCATGGACTTTGGGTTGGCGCGGCTGGCCGATCGCGAGAAGACGCCGTGGATCGCCGCCCTCCCGGCGGCACCGCAGGCGCCGTCGTTGCCAATGCCCGTGGTCAACGCGACGGACACGGACATCGGATCCACCCGTGTCCTGGGCGCCTCGATCAACGCGACCACGCAGCCGCCGCCGATCGGAATCACCGGCTCGTCGGCGCCGCTGGACATGAACCTCACCCGCACAGGCTCGATGCTGGGCACGCCGGCCTACATGGCGCCCGAACAATTCCTGGGGCGAGCCACCGACGCCCGCACCGATCAATTCAGTTTTTGCGTGGCCCTTTACGAAGCCCTCTACGGACATCGGCCGTTCGCCGGCGAGACGCTGTTCGCGCTGTCGGCCAACGTGGTGCAGGGAATCGTCACGCCGGCGCCGGCGCAATCGACGGTGCCGGCCTGGGTGCGCCAGGTCCTGCTGCGCGGACTGTCGGTCGCTCCCGAAGATCGCTGGCCGTCGATGGAGGTGCTGCTGGCCGAGCTGGAGAAGAATCACGTGGTGGCCGGCCGTCGCAAGTTCGAAGCCGGCGCCGCCACCAAGCTGGCGGGTATCTGGGAGGCGCCCGTGCGCGGCCATCCCATCGAGACCACGGCCAAGGCGGAGATGCGCCGGGCCTTCCTGGCCACCGGCAAGCGTTACGCCACCACTGCCTTTGAAAGCGCCAGCCGCATTCTGGATCGCTATGCCGAGGATTGGGCCCGCATGTACGCGGACGCCTGCGAGGCCACGCATGTTCGTCACGAACAGTCGGCCGAGGTGCTGGATCTGCGCGTGGCGTTTCTCCAGGACGCGCTGGGCAGCTTGCAGGCGCTCTGTCGGCTGTTCCGCGAAGCCAACAGCGACGTGGTCGAGAACGCGGTCAATGCCGCCAATGCGCTGCCGCGCATCGAGCGCTGCGCCGACATCGAAGTTCTGCGCGCGGTGGTCAAGCCGCCCAGCGATCCCACCGCCCGCGACGCCGTCGATCGCCTGCGCGGCGAACTGGCCGAGATCCGCGCCCTGGCCCTGGTCGGCCGCACCACCGACGCCAGCAAGGCGATCGGCGCGCTGGAGGCACAGGTGCGGGAGCTCCACTACACCCCGCTGCTGGCCGAAACGCTGCTGCTCGCCGCCACCATCCAGTGGGAGCGCCGCGAAGTGGCCGTCGCCGCCAGCACCTTCGAAGATGCCGCGTGGACCGCCGAGTCGGCCCGCCACGACGAGGTGGTCGCCGAGGCCGCCACCCAGCTGGTGGGTGTGGTCGCCGATGCCTTGCGCCTGGACGCCGCCGAGATCTGGGCGCGCCACGCCGAGACCACCATCAAGCGCATGGGCGGACACGAATTGATGTGGAGCTGGCTGCTGAACAACCGGGCCATGCTGCGCCAGAAGCAGGGGCGGCTGGACGAGTCCTTGATCGACATCAGCCTGGCCGTCGCCGCCAAGGAGAAGGCCCTTGGTCCGGACAGCGCGGATCTTGCCCTGTCGCTGGGAAACCTGGCCTATTACCTGGCCGAGAGCGGGGATGTGAACAGCGCCATCACCTATGTCGAGCGGGCGGTGCGCATCCTCGAAGCGCGCGAAGGCGCCGAGCACCCGCGGACCGCCATCAACCTCTCCAACTACAGCGAGTTTCTCAGTCAGTCGGGGCGATTCGAGGAGGCGCGCGTCGCGGCCAAGCGCGCGCTGGCCGTGTT
The DNA here is from genome assembly GCA_035577105.1 of Polyangia bacterium. GTDB lineage: Bacteria > Myxococcota_A > Polyangia > Fen-1088 > Fen-1088 > DATKEU01. The sequence continues at coordinate 3 of DATLVT010000132.1, read as the reverse complement.
CGA
>DATLVT010000131.1:0-10630 GCA_035577105.1 Polyangia bacterium | reverse complement strand
ACCGGCGGCCAAGGCTGGCGGGCCAATCCGGACGGCTGCACCGACAAGCAAAAATTCGCCGACAACGTGGATTTCTGGTTCCCGGTGGGCGACCGGGGGCTCATCTACAGCGACGATGCGCCCGCCGCCACCGCGACGTTGCGTTACGTGAAGCTGGGCCCCCAGGGGCAATGGCCGGCGGCAGGACCGACGACGATCAGCACGGGCGTCGGCCGCGTCTACGGTCTTCTGGAACCGGATCGCCAGTACGTCGTCTACGAGGTGTCCGGTGCCGGCGACGCCGGTGGCCTGTGGGCCTACGGCCCGATCGGATTCGGCCAGCCGTGAGATCACGCGCCCCGGCGCCGGCGGTGATGCTGGGCCTCCTGCTGTCGGCGTGCGGCGGCGCAAACGGGCACGGCGGCGGCACAGGGGGCGGCGGCGGCGGCTCGCCGACCGACGGCGGCGGGTCGTCGGGAACAGGCGGCGGCGGCGCCGGCGTCGACGCTGACGGCGACACGACGGCGGGCGATCTGGCCAGCTGCGCGTTTCGCGCCGTGACCGCGGCGCGCGTGCCGCTGGATCTGGTGTTGCTGGTCGACGCGTCGGGATCCATGGGCGATCCCGTGTCGGACGGCGTGCAGACCAAGTGGCAGCTGGCGCGCGAGGCGCTGTTTCGTTTTGTTCGCGATCCCGGATCGGCGGGGCTGGGGCTGGGCTTGCAGTTCTTCCCGCTGCTCGGTGAAGGATCGCCCTGCACCACCGTCGCTGACTGCAATCCGGCGGCGGGTGCGCCGCCCTGGTTGTGCCAGCCCCAGTCAGCCTGCATCGTTCCCGACTTCGCCCTGGATCGCGATCCCTGGTGCAGCATCCCCGACGGCGTGGAGTGCGGCAGCGGCCTCTGCCGACCGCTGGGCACCTGTTCGTCCTCGGGCGTCGGTTGCGGCAACGTGGGCGCCGCCTGCGCGGGCGGCGTCGCCGGCGATCTGTGCACGGCGCAGCCGAAGACCTGTCAATCGGCGATCATCGTTTGCGAAGACGCCCGTTATCAGAAGCTGGCCGTGGACGTCAGCGATTTGCCGGGTGCCGCCTTGCCGCTGATTCGCCTGCTCAGCATGCGCCGTCCCGGCGGCACCACCCCGATGGCCGAGGCGGTGATCGGCACGCTGACCAACCTGCGCGATCGCGTCGCGGCCATGCCGGGGCGTCACGCCGCCATGATCGTCGCCACCGACGGGCTGCCGGGCGGGTGCAGCAATCAGGACATCCCCAGCATCGCCGACACGCTTTACACCGCCAGCCAGACCGCGCCGCGCGTTCCCACCTATGTGATCGGCGTGCTGGATGCGGCTGACCGCGACTATGGCGAACAGGCGCTGGGACAGCTGGCCCGCGCCGGCAACACACGTTCGCCGTTCATCCTGGATCCCAATCAAGACCTGACCCAGAAGCTGCTCGGCGCGCTGGATCAGATCCGCAACGACGCCCTGCCGTGCGAGTACGAGATCCCGGCCGACAGCGCCGGCGCCATCGACTTCGGCAAGGTCAACGTTCATTTCCAGGGAACCGCCGGGCAGGACGACATTCCGTACAGCGGCGGCGCTGCGCAATGCGATCCGGCGCGCGGCGGCTGGTACTACGACGTCGATCCCAGCGTCGCCACGCCCAGACGGATCCTGGCCTGCGACGCCACCTGCAACCGTTTCAAGACCGACCTTGGCGGCAAGGTCGAGCTGCGGTTTGGCTGCAAGACCTTCGTGATCCCGTAACCCGAGACCGTGACCGGGCGCGTGGCGTTGCGCACCCGACCCGCGCTGTGACGGTCGTCGCCTCTTTTTTCGCTGCGACAAGGGGGGCCCGCCTGTGTCTCCTCTCAGAGGATAACCAATGGGACACAACGCCATATCAGAACCGATGTTTCGCCGTGATCAGGTTGACCGCCTCGACACCGGCGGCTTCGCCGGAATTCTCCGCAGCCTGCGCCGCTGTCATTTTGTGAAGCAGGTCGCCCTGGCATCGGCCGTGGGCTGCACGGAGGCGGCCGTCTCCTACTGGGAGAACGGCAAGCGCGCCCCCGACCGACACAAGTTCCCCACCATCGCCAATGCGCTCTCGCTGGCTGGCGCCAGCCCAACCGAACTGGATCGATTGCGCGTCGAGTGGGAGCGCGCCCGCATGACCCGGACCGGTTGCTGACCACGTCTTCTATAGCGAATATTTGTCTTGACGTAGTCTTTTATAATAGACAAACTGTCTGTTATAGAAGGGGCGGCAAGACGATGTTGATCGGCGTCATCGGCGGGCTGGATCGGGATGCACCGCGGTTGATCTCGCTGGCGCGGGCCGCCGGCCACGAGGTCGAGGTTCACACCGGCATCATGAGCCCGCGGCGGGTGGAGGGCCTTCGCTCCCTGGTGTCACGCGTGGACCTGGTCCTGGTGTTGACGGACGTCAACAGCCACGGCGCCGTCCAGATGGCCCGTCGCCTGGCGCGCAGCCATCAACGGCCGCTGCACCTCATGCGCCGCTTCGGAACCACGCAGTTTGCGGCCTTCCTGCGCGGCGCCGCCTGACGGAGTCTTCGCCCACCTCCGGGACCGCGGCCGGGCGATTGTTTGAAGAAACGGACAAAGACTGCCCCTTTTGTACCGGGCCGGGGCTCTTGCAGGGTGTAAGGCGGAGTTGCCGAGAGCGGTTATTTCAGGTAACTCTGCCCCAGAGGGCTGGTTTTCCTGGCGGCTGCGACGACGCGCGCGGTCTGGAGAGTCCGGCTAATGGTCCACAAAAATATGGCGAAACGACCCCCGTCCCAGGAACGCCCCGTCCGCTTGGCTCCCCCGGCGAAGGCAGAGGTCAAGCTGCGGCATGTCGCCCGGCACGCCGGCGTCTCCGAGAGCACGGTGTCGAACGTGATGAACGGACGCTCCGAGAAGGTCGGACCGGAGACCTTCCAGCGAGTCGTGGAATCGATACGCGCTCTCAATTACCAGCCCAGCCACGCGGCCCGTTTGCTGCGCACCGGCCACACCCCGATGCTGGGTCTGCTGGTCCCTTCGATCGCGAATCCCTTTTTCAGCTCGCTGGCGCGCGAGCTGGACGAGGCCGCGCAAAAGCGTGGCTATCGCTTGCTGCTGGGCAACACCTATCGTGATCCCGAGAAGGAGCACGAGTTTCTTGAAGAGCTGATGCGCTACGGAGCGCGGGGCGCCATCACCACCTCGTCGCTGGCCAAGCAAAGCCAGTACGTGTCGCTGATTGAGCGCGGGCTGAGCATGGTCAGCTTCGATCGACGCGCCTCACCGGATTTCACGCTGCCCATCGATTACGTGTCGATCGACAATTTCCACGCCGGCTATGCCGCCACCCAGTACATGATCCAGTGCGGGCACACCGCGGTCATTTATGTCACCGCTCCGGCCAAGACGCTGTCGCGCATCGACCGACGCAATGGCTATCAGGCGGCCATGAAAGAGGCCGGGCTGGAAGGGGCCGCCCGGGTGCTGGAGTTCGAGGGCAATGCCACGTTCATGGACTCCGAGTTGCCCGAGGTCGGTCGGGGAATGGCCAAGGAGCTGGCGGCGCAGCCGGCCCGGCCCACCGGTGTGGTGGCCATGAACGACATGCTGGCCATCGGTGTCATCGCCGGTCTGCACGAATCGGGCATCCGGGTACCCGACGACGTTTCGGTGATCGGCATCGACGATCTTTATTTGAATTCGTTGATCACGCCGTCGCTGACGTCGATGCGCCAACCGCTGTCGGAGATCGCGGAGACCATGGTGGAACGGATCCGTATCCGACTGACCAGCCCCCGCATCCCCACCACCGAACGCGTCTTCAAGGCCGAGCTGATCGTCCGCTCGTCGGTCCGCGACCGTCGCTAGAGTCGTCGTCCTCAGTCGTCGGTGCGGTCGTCGTCGAGACGGTGGGCGCGCGCCAGCAGGCGTTCGGCTTCTTCCTCCGCGGTGTCTGGATTGGCAGCCAGCGCCTCCCGGTTGCGCTGTCCGGGAGGGGAGGAGGCAAGCAGTGCTTCCGTCTCGTCCTCGGCAGACTCAGGATGGACGGTGCGATCCCGTCGGTGCGTGCCGGCGCCTGAGGTCGTCGCGGTCTTGGGCAGCGCCGACGGGAGACGGCCGGCGATTGCCTCCAGCACCTCCAATTGCTGCCGCAACGAATTCTTGTATTCGCGATCGTCAGCGCTGGCCAGTTCGGTGCGCACCCCATGCAGGTGGAGCTCCAAGGCCACGCCCAGCGCGCGCGCTTCCTCGTCCGTCAGCTGCAACGTCAGCCACGTCATGATTGCCAAGAAAAATATGAGTCGCTCGTCAGGCAAGGCAAGGCGGGCTGTTCGCGCTCCGGGCCATTGATCTTTCGCCTGTGAAGATTACGGTCGATGAAGAGGTCGTACATCGCTCGGGCGATGGGCGATGGCCGGTGGGTAATGGGGGACGAGGAGGGGTGGTCATGGCTGAAATCAAAGTGGTGACGCCGCACCTGAGGCGGCAGTTGATCCTGGGCGGCGGTACGGTGGCCGGCTTGATCGCCGGCGCGGTGGTCTCGGCGCTGATGCTGATCGTGATGTCGGCGCGCGGCATGGACGTCTGGATCGGCGCCAAGGCGGCGGCCTATCCGTTCTTCCACGAGCGGGTGATGGCACCCGGCTTTGATGCCGGACCGGTGGTGGCCGGCCTCATCAGTCACTTCGCGGTGTCGATCTTCTGGGGGATCGTATTCGCCTGGGCCGTCTTCGGCCTGTCGCGCGCAGCGACGACGGGCGTGGGGGTGATCTGGGGGCTGTTCGTCTGGGCGGTGATGTATTTCATCGTCCTGCCGCTGGTGGGCGCCTGGGCGTTGACCAAGGGCGTGCCGCTGCTGGGTCCGGTGATCCAGCACGCCATCTTCGGGCTGGCGTTGGGGATCGGATTTCTCCCCTTCCAGCGCGAGCGCCCGGAGGTCCTTCGCTGGTGGCGACCGCGCCGCGTTTGACGGCGGGGCTGCGGCTCAGGGCGTGCGTGTGCGGAAGTGTTCGGACTTCGCCATCCACGCGTAGTAGTCGAGGATGTTGATCCGTCCGGACATCAGCTCGGTGGTGGCGTTGTGGACCATGCACGCGGACGATTGATCGTCGACGCCGAATGAGTAGCTGGCGATGAACGAGGCCAGACACGACGACGTCTCGGGGAGGGTGGCCATGATCTGGCTCAGCTCGGCGGCGCCGTCGTAGGTCAGATCGCCGGCGGTGGTGGCCAGGATGCTGCCGGTGGCATTGATGGGATAACCGTTCTCCTTGTCGCGGTAACGGCCGGCGGCGTCCAGATGCTCCAGGCCAAAGCCGATGGGGTCCATCATCTGGTGGCAGCTCTTGCACAACGGATCCGCCGCGTGCAGCCTTTCATAGCGCTCGCGCGTGGTGTTCGCGGCCGTCGGGTCGGGCAGCTCGGGCACCACCGCGGGGGGAGACGGAACCGGATAGCAAAGGAGCTGCGTGCGGATCAGGTGGCCGCGCTTGGTGGGCGAGGTGCTCAGGCTGCCGGCCTTCACCGCCAGCAGCGAGCCCTGGCCCAGAAGACCGAGACCCCAGCCCGCCGGCCGCTGCGCTTGCACGAACCCGGTGCCCGAGGCGCTGCCAAAGCCATAGTACTTGGCCAGCGTCGAATCCACGTAGGTGAAGGGCGCCAGGTAAAGGTCAGCCGGTTTGCCGTGGTAACCGAAGATGACGTTGGCGATGAACTGCCGCGTCTCTTCCGCCATTGACGTCTGCACGTTCTGCCCGAAGGTGGGGAACGCGGTCATGTCCTTGACCTTGTTGTCCAGCGACGTCAGCCCCAGCCACTGCTCGGCAAAGCCAAGCACGATGTTGATGAACTCCGACCGCGGCGTGTTGTCGGCGTTGAACATCAAGCCGCGCGCGGCCGCTTCCAGCTGCTCGGGGGTGGACAGCTTGTTGGTCGCCGCCAGCTGCATCAGCTGGTCGCTGGGCGGGGCGCCCGTAAAGGTGAACGCCAGGGCGGTGGCCACTTCGTAAGGCGTCAGCTGATAGCGACCGCCGCTGGCCATCTCGCCCAGCTCGCTGCGATAAAGGACGTTCGGCGATTGCAGCATCGCCACCGTGGTCCAGTACACCCACGTCTTGAAGTCGCTCTGCTGCGTGATCTTGGTGAAAAGCCCGATGTACTGCGCGCGCTCGTCGGTGGTCAGCGGACGCCGGTAAAGTTTTTGGCCGAAGGTGTCTAGGAAGGTGTTGGCGCACGCCTGATCGCCCTTGGTGGCGCAGGGGAGCAACGAGGGGAGCTTGGCGTCGTCGGCCACCAGGTCGGCCACCTTCTTGGCGGTGTCCTGCGCGGCGCTGGCGTATTCGGTGCCGATGGTCAGCCGCTCGGCGTTGTTCGAAAAGCCGTTGGTCGCCGCCGGGTCGGGCGGCAGCAGCCCCACCCACGGGCCGTTGCCGGGCAGGTTGAAGGTGGTGCGCACGGTGGCCTCGAACTCGGGGCCGGTCAGGCGGCGCAGCAGGCGGCGGCCGGGGATCTCGCCGCTGGTGCAGCTCTCCACCTTGGTGGGATCGGGCTTGTTGGTGGGATTGTCGGTTCCGCCCAGCGGGGGCTTTGTCACGCCGCCGGGCCCGTTGCTGCCAGCCCCGATGTCGCCGGTGCAGCCGGCTCCCGCCAGCGCCAGGGCCACCGCCAGAACTCGTCGCGAGGTTTTCATACCTTCAGCTCCGACATGATTTGGGTGCCGAACTGCGGGGCCTCGCTGGCGGCCACGCCCGCCATCCCCAGCACCGTCTGCATGATGGCTTTGTTGGTGACGCCGTTGCCGGCGATGAGGCGGCCGGCGTTCAGCAGGCCGGCGCCATTGCCCATCAGCATGGTGGGCACGCTGGTGCTGGCGTGCGTGACCGGCAGGCACTCCGACATGACGACGATGACGCTGTTGTAAAGGACGGTCTTGCCGGTGGGGTCCAGGGGATCGGGAACATCCAGCGCCGCCAGCAGCCGCGCCAGCTTGGTCATGTACCAGACCTGACACTGCGCGAAGATCGTCTGATCTCCGTGCGAGGTTCCGTGGTGCGGGTAGCCGGGGCCGACCGGGTCGACCTGGTCGCCGTCGGCGCTGCCCGCCTGCAACGTCCCGACCCGGGTCAGGCCGGTCACCAGCGCGCGCGCCAGGATGTCCACCTGGGCGTCGAACATGTCGGAATAGTAATCGTTGCGATAGGCGGCCTTGGGATTTCCCTGCAGATTGGCGCGCAGCTTTTCCACCGACGGCAGCGGCGTGGCCATGCCCATCATGCTGGGCGGCGTCACCATGCCGGTCGGTTTCGCGCGCAGCCCGCTGAGAGCGTCCTGGTGCTGCTTCAGCTTGGCCAGCTCTTGCGCCGACACCTGCAGGCGCGTGTTCAGCGTGCCCATCTCCTTGTCCAGCAGCGCGTTGACGTCGGCCGAGAAATCCGGGCGGGCGATGGTCGGCGCCGACGGCGAACCGAAGGTGCGGTCGTACGCCGTGACCGGGTTGGCTTCATAGTCGACGGGCTTGGGGGCGAAGAACAGCGTCGACCGGCCTTTCAGCTGGTACAGGCTGTACGAGTCCGCCGGAATGACGCCCAGGTGCAGCGAGTGCATCGACGTCGGGGCGGTGGCCATCCACTTGTCGGCGATCAGCTGGTCGATCGACTTGGCCGTCGGATCGGGCGAGGTGTAGTCGACGATCGTCGCGCCGCTGTACATGCTGCGCACGGCGAAGTGGTTTTGCGAACCGGACATGTTCACGCCGGTGACGAAGGTGATCTGCTTTTGCCACTTGGCCAGCGGCGCGGTCACCGTGCTCATGGCGGCCAGGTTGCCGGCGCTGGGCAGGAAGAAGCGATCTTCGGCGCCGTTGAACATGGGCCAGGCAACGAAGCGCAAGGGCGGGGCGCCGACGGCGTGGGCCTGGCGCAGCGACCACGGCATCGCCGCGGCGGCGAGTCCTGCGCCCGCTCCCGCCATCAGGCGGCGGCGCGAGATCCGGATCGGGTCAGCGAACCGGGACCCGGTCGGCGGCGGCGGTGAACGATGCCTCATAGAAAAACCCTCCGTCTATTGTGGTCGTCACCACGCGTCGATAGCGATCATCGCAGTGGGTGAATTCCAGAACAAAAATCTATCTACAGCCGGTTTGACGGACTGTAAACCTTTGGCCGCCCGGCTCATAGGCCGTCACACTTTCGGCGGTTCAGATCCGGGAAGTCGCAGGCCTTGTCGGTGGCCTGGCCCAGGCTGCTGTCCGAGCAGAGGAAGTTCGAGCGGCAGGCCCGTGACTTCAACGTCAGCGGCGGGAACCGGGCCAAGCAGTCGTTTATGTCCTTGAGGGGGACGGCGCCCGGGGACAGGTTGCTGCTGAGCGGAAAGTTGAATTTGCAGAAGGCGGCGTAGTGGGCGCACCAGTCTTGAGCGGTGGCGGCCTCGTTCGGACAGCAGGTGTTCCAGTCGTAGCCCCCGGGGGCGTCGCCCAGGGCGGCCAGGCACATGCGCGCCGGTTTCTCGCCGGCGTTGCCGTCGGTGGGGCGTGCGTCGGCGGCAGCAGCAGCGCCGCCGGTGCCGGCGCTGGCCCCGCCCGTGCCGTCGTTCAGCGTGAACGGAAAGTAGGCGTCGAATCCTGAAGACGCCCCGCCTATGCCCGTCTTCCCGCCGCCGCCGCTGGTCGTCCGACCGCCGCTGCCGCTGCCGGAGTTGTCGCCCGCGCCGCCGGCGCCGGAGGGATCGGGCGGCGACGTACAACCTGCCGCCCCGAATAGCAGCAGGACCACGGCCAGCGATCGAAGGTGGTTCATTATTTCGCCTTCACGTTTCGACCCGGCCTGATGCTAGCGCGACCGTTGGGCCCAAAGTGGTAAAAAGTACGGCTAAAACGATTGGCTCGCGAACTTACTCGGTTGAATGGGCAATAAGTTCGTTAGCCTTTGGTGCCGTTGATACCCTTGCCGCGACAGGCCTTTGCCGCTGATGGACGCGGATCGATCGCCGGAGCTGTCGTTGCAAGCGGTCGCCGCGGCGGTCGGCCTCCAGGTGTCGCTCGAGAAGGGACAGCACCGCCGCCTCGTCAGCTGGCAGCCCCAGGCCGTGGTGGGGACGGCCGCTTGCGCCATTTGATGCCTTCGTCCGGCGTCCCCGCCTGGGGCGGGTCAACTCACCGTCGAGGTAACAATCCAGGACCGCGGGATGAATATAGGACTTGCGACAGACGGCGGTGGTATTGCCCAGTCGCGCGGCCACCTGCTCGATGGCGGCGACGATGTTCTTCTTCGCCCGGGCTTGCGAGGCCACGGCCTCGAACTGTTGCAGCGCCAGCGCCGCCAGCACCGTGCCCGCCCAGGTGCGGAAGTCCTTGGCGGTGAAGTCGTCGCCGGCGATCTGGCGAATGTACTGATTGACGTCGGCGGAATCGATGGTCTGCCGCTGGCCACTGTCGTCGACGTACTGGAACAGTTCGTAACCAGGGATGTCGCGACAGCGCTTCACGATGCGGGCGATGTGCGGATCGCTGATGGTCACCTGGTGCTCCTTGCCGCTCTTGCCCCGAAAGTGAAACCGCACCTCGGAACCGGAGACCACGACGTGCCTGTCTTCCAGCGTGGTCAATCCAAATGAATGATTGTCGCGCGCATACTCGTCGTTGCCGACGCGGATCAGCGTTCGCTCCAGCAGGCTGACCACCGTGGCCAGGACCTTGTCGCGCGACAGCCCGGGGCCGGCCATGTCGTGGGCGACACGCGCCCGCAGCCGCGGCAGCACCTTGCCGAAGGCGATCATGCGCCCGAACTTGGTCTCATCCCGCTGGGCGCGCCAGCGCGGGTGGTACCGGTACTGCTTGCGGCCGCGGGCATCGCGGCCGGTGGCTTGCAAGTGGCCGTTCGGTTCAGGACAGATCCAGACTTTCTGCCAGGCGGGGGGGATGGCCAGCGACCGAATTCGCTGCAGCGTCTCTGCGTCGCGCACGGACCGCCCGCCGCGAAAATAGGTGAATCCGGTGCCCGCGCGGCGGCGCCCGATGCCACCGGGCGATCCGGCGCGGACGTATTTCAGCCCGGCGACGCGCGCGGACGCGATGGGATCGGCGGCGGCGACGACGACCGGGAAATGATCGCTCTTGTGACGGCCCATTCCCCGAAATTAGTGAGTGTTGGTGCCGCGGCAAGGCAGCCGAACCACAAGCGAACACTTTCATGGGCAATCGGCCGGTGTATGATGGTTTTTCTCCCTGGTCGGCGGAGCGGCGGCGTGTCGGCGTCTGGCAGTTTCAGGGTCGGGCCGCCCCCTCGAGGAGCCGGTCGTTCGCCCGCAACACAAGGCGAGGTCACCATGCGATGTCCGTTGTTCAGGGCCGCTGGCATTCTGTTTTCGCTCCTGGCTTGCCTGGGCTGTGCGTCCAGCGACACCAGCGGTGCGGGGCCGCCCCCCGGCTCGGGTTCGGGGGGCTCTGTCACGGCGGGCACCGGTGGGTCATCGAGCGGCAGCGGCGGCGGTGACGGCACGGGCAGCGGCGGTGATAACGGCGGCGCCTCGGGCGGTGCGGGCGGCGGCGCCGGGGCACCGCTGGGTGACAGCGGGATGGGCGGCGTCGGTGGGACGCCGATGGGCATGGGCGGGTACGGCTTCGCCGGCCCATCGCTGTG
>DATLVT010000130.1:0-2243 GCA_035577105.1 Polyangia bacterium | reverse complement strand
CGCCCCTGGCGACACCGTGGTGATCATGACCTCCGGCGACTACGGCGGCCTGCACGACAAGCTCCTGAGGCGCCTCGGCGATCCGGTCATGCCGGCGCGGCTGGAGCACAAGGCGAAGATCGGCAATCTCCTCGATCGACTGGGCATCGCCCATCCCGTGCTGGATCAGTTCTGGCCCAGTTACTTGATCATCCCCAGCGACGAGGAGGGCGGGCCGCTGGTTGCCTGCGTGGCGCTGGAGGTCGTGGACCAGGTCGCCCTGCTGCGCATGCTGTCCGTCGTCCCCGAACGTCGTCGCGAAGGCCTCGGATACCTGCTGGTGGAAACCGCCACCGAGCGCGCCCGCAGCCAGGGGGTGCGCCGCCTGTATCTGGTCACCGACGGCGCGCAGGGCTACTTCGGCGAAAAGCTCGGCTTTGCCGCCGTGGATCGCAAGGACGTCGATCCCGAGATCACCACCACCGCCGAATATCAGCTGGCCCGTTCCAAGACCGCCACCTGGATGCGCAAGGAGCTGCTGCCGTGAGCGTCGGCGCCGGCGTGGCCGATCCTCTCGACAGCGTTCGCCGCACCGCCGTCGAGATCGCCCAGGAGGCGGGAAAGATCCTGCTCGCCGGGTGGGGCACGCGGCCGTCCATCGGTTTCAAATCCGAAGACATCAACCTGGTCACCGAGTACGACAAACGCTCCGAGGCCCTGATCGTCGAGCGCCTGGCCTCGGCGTTTCCCGGCGACCGCATCATCGCCGAAGAGGGCTCACAGGTCGCGGGCACCGACGGGGGCGGGCGCGTCTGGTACATCGACCCCCTCGACGGCACCACCAACTTCGCCCACGGTTTTCCGCTGTTTTCGGTGTCGATGGGCCTGCTGATCGATGGGCGGCCGGCGCTGGGCGTGATCGAGGCGCCCGCCATGGGCTGGTCGTTTTCCGGATCGGTGCTGGGCGGCGGCGCCTCGTGCAACGGGCGGCCGATCACGCCTTCGCAAGTGGATCGGCTGGGCAGCGCGCTGCTGGTCACCGGTTTCCCGTACGCGCGCAACCCCGTGCAGACCAACCTCCCCGAATGGACCGCCTTCACGGCGGCCGCGCAGGGGACCCGGCGCCTGGGATCGGCGGCGCTGGACCTCTGCTTCGTGGCCTGCGGCTGGCTGGACGGTTACTGGGAGCGGGCCCTGCACCCGTGGGATCTGGTGGGCGGGGCCGCCGTGGTCCTTGCCGCCGGCGGACAGGTCAGCGATCTGGACGGCACCCCGTTCAACGGCGAGACCGGCCGCATCCTGGCCAGCAACGGCCACATTCACGAACAGATGATGCGCATCCTGCAGGGCGTGGCCCGCCGCAATTCTTCCCCCTGGCCATGACCGGCTCCGCCGCGGCGATCATCGCGGGCGGCCGCGGGACACGCCTCGGAGGCCTGGCCAAGGGTCTCATGACCGTCGACGGCCAGCGGATCATCGATCGCCAGCGCCAGGCGTTGCAGGCCGTGTTCGCCCACGTGGTGGTGATAGCGAATGATCCGGTCGCCTGGCGCGAGACCGGGTTGCCGGTGGTGGCTGACCGCGTGGCGGATGTCGGTCCGCTGGCCGGCATCGACGCCGCGCTGGCGGCGCTGGCCGATCGCGCGACGGACGTGGTCTGCGTGGCGGCGGACATGCCATTCCTGGAACCGGCGCTGCTGCGCCTGCTGCGCGATCACGCTGCGGGCGCCGACGCCGTCGTCCCGCGCGTCGCCGGCAACCCCGAGCCGCTGCTGGCGCGATACGCGGTTCGCCTGTCACCGCTGGTCGCCGCGCAGCTGGGCAGCGGCGACTTTGCCCTGCATCGCTTTCTCCAGCGCTTGCCGGTGATCTGGCTGGACGAACCCGCGCTGCGCGTCGTCGATCCGTCGCTGCGCTCGTTCACCAACGTGAACACCCCCGCCGACTGGAAGGCGGCCGAGGCTGCTGGCCGTCAATGAAGGACCAGATCACCGTCAAGCGGGCCGCTGCTCTCGCCGGCGCGGCGCTGATCGTCGCCGGCGCGCTGGCATCGTTCGCCTTCGTCACGACGTTCATCGGCGACGATCACCTGTTCCTGACCTTCGCCCGCCTGGTACCCAACCCGCTGGTGGCCTTCGTCTCCGATCAACATGGCGGCGAATTCTATCGGCCGCTGCCGATGACGCTGTGGTGGCTGCTGGCCCGCGCGGGGGCGGGCGGGCACTGGCCGTTCGTGCTGGCGGCGGCAGGCCTGCATCTTTTCG
>DATLVT010000129.1:0-10872 GCA_035577105.1 Polyangia bacterium | reverse complement strand
CGTCATGGAGGCCGCGCCACCGCTGGTGTCCATGGCGACATACCCCTTCGACACATATTCGTTCAATCCCTCGCGGCAGCCATGTCCGGCCGACCTGGCGGCGGGGTCGGTGGCCCCGTTGTACATGGCCGTCAACAGATGGCCGGTGTCGTAGCCGGCGGTGCCGATATAGGCCGCGATGTTGGCGGCGATCATCGACCCGCCGTCGCCGTTCATGCCGCGCGAGTCGCTGGCCGCCTGCTGCCAGCGCGGCAAACAGGCGGGCGCGGTGTCCTGGGCGGCGTCGTTGGCCAGCGAATTGGCGATGTCGGCGGCCTCGGCCGGCGCCAGCATCCCCAGGAACGCGGACTGGGTACGGGAGATGTCCCAGCCGGCGATGTTGTGGTACTGGCGATGCCCGGCCGCCGTGTCGTGGACCTTGCCGTCGAAGCCGAGGTACTGCCCGTTCGCATCGCTGAAAATATTGGGATGAATGTGCGCGTGATAGAGCGCGGTGTAGAACGTCGTCAGATCGTTCGTCGCTCCGCCGCTGACCTGGATGGCGTTCAGGCGCGCGTTCCAGGCGGCGTCTGCCTTTGCCTTGATGGTGTCAAAGTCCGCCGGCGCCGCCCACGTCGCTGGATCGTTCTCTGACGCCAGATTGCTCTGGGCGTTGGCCACGCTGACAAAAGAGATCCCGATCTTGGCCTGCACCACGCGGTTGGTCTGCGTGTCGAAGTTCAGCCATCCACCGACCTCGGTGCCATTGCCGGAGCTCCAGGTGTTCGCTCGATTGGTGGCGCCATTCCAGATTCCGCCCCCCGTCCAGGCGCGATCGAAGACCATGGCGAAATAGACCTTGTAGGTCACGCTGCCGTTGTTCTTCACCGAGCCGGTCACCATCTTGTTCTCGGCGTCGATGGTCAAAGAGGTGTCGCCGGCGACGATGGCGGCGGCGCCGTTGGCGCTGGGCGCCGCGCGGACCAGCACGTTGGCGGCGGCGCCGGCCGGAAAGGTGAACCTGGCGAACCCGGTCCGTTCGGTGGCGGTCAGATCGACGTCGATGTCCTTGGTGTCGAGGTGGACGTGATAAAAGCCGGCCCTGGCGATTTCGTTCGGGCTGCCGTGCTTGAACGCCTGTCCATAACGGTTCCAGTTGGTCCCCGGCGACGGCTGCGCAGCATCGAATCCGGTGGTCGGCAAGATGCCGACGTCCAGCCAGCTGGCGAAAGCGCGCCCGCTATAGCGGGTCATGCTGAACTCGGACAGCGTGCTCTGGTTGTAACGATAGCCGCCGCTCTCGGTGGTGGTGTCCGGGCCAAGCTGCACCATCCCGAACGGCACCATGGCGGCGGGCGTCGTGTTCCCGGCCTCCAGAGTGTTGGCCGCCGCCTGGGTTCCGATGAACGGATTGACGTACTGGGTGAGCGGAAGGTCCGCCCCCATCCCGATGCCTGGCAGGTCCGGCCCACCCGAGGGGACATCGACGGCGTCGACGGCAGTGGCACTGGCATCAGCGCCGGCGCCGTCTGGCGGCGGGGTCACGACGCTCTGATCGGCGGACGCATCGACGGGCGCCCCCCCGACGGTCAGATCAGCGGCCGGCGCGTCGTTGCCGCCGCCGTCGACGAGCCTGGCCCCCGGAGCGGCGCAGCCAGCCGCCAGCACGAGCGCCCAGGCGCCCCGGCCGGCCCGCGTTAACCGCGGCCTGGCGCGACCTGGTCTCACCCGGATGGGTTCAGGCTGCTCACCCATGCCCCGGACGTTAGCGCGGGTGGCGAAATTATGGAATCGGGGTGAAGGCGGGCTGACGCGGATGCGCAGACAGCCCTGCGAACCTCCGTTAACGCTACTCGAACTTCACGTCGTCGATGGTCAGGTCATAGTTCTGGGCCGCCTTGGGGCCGCTGAAGGTCATGATGGTGATCGAATAGATGCGCTGGCTGGAATAGGTTTCCCAGGACACCGGCGCGCCATAAGACTGGGCGAAGACCGGGCCCGAGCCCGTGTAGCCTGGGAAATGGACCGTCAAGGTGTGCCAGGAGAGATCCGTGGGCGTGAAGGTCCAGGTGAACCAGCCATAGTCGCCGCCTGGACGCGGCTGGGGCTGCTCGGTCAGCGTGATCCGGTGCGCCATCCCCACGCTGGCCGGACCCGCCTGGTACGAGAACGTCAGCTGGCGCATGGGTGACAGGGCGAGGACATTGAGCCCGGCCGCCGCGTTCAAAGGCAGCTCGAAGAGACAGAAGGGATAGTTCGGTCCCACGTTCGGCTGCATCACGCCGGAGATACGGGCCGCGCCGCGGGGCGTTCCGCCGACCAGGGGGTTGCCCGCGGTCGTCATCTGCAGGTTGATGGTGGACGGCGGCGTCAACGTGTCATGGAAGACGGCGTTCATGGCACCGAAGTGATTGACCAGGTCGAGGTCTTCAAAGTCATCCACCAGGCTGGTCGGGGGCGACGTCACGACGTTGGAGACGGGGTCGACGGATCCACAACCGATCAGAAACAACACGCTCAGCGTCCACGAGGGACTTTTCATGACGATCATCAAACCCAGCCTTGTTGCATTTGGCGGTCAATTAACAAACTGAACTGAAGGGTCGAGCGGCCGTGCGCCGACTCTGGTGGCAACTACGTTCGGCGACGGCGTTGGTTCCTCCACGTCCGAAAGATATTCGGGCCGCCGAAAATGCGGCGCGGTATTCCGGGGCAAGGAACCAAGGGCCGCCCCGCGCGTATTACCGCCCGCGGACGCGATGATCGGAGAGACCTTCGGCAATTACAAAGTCATCGCGGCCCTGGGGAGCGGCGGCATGGGCGCGGTCTACGTGGCGGAGCACCAGCGCATCCATCGCCAGGCGGCGATCAAAGTTCTCTTGCCCGAGCTGACCGGCGACGTGGAGGCGGTCCGGCGCTTCTTGCTTGAAGCGCGCGCCACCTCGGGCATCAAGCACCCGGGCATCGTGGAGATCCTCGACTGCGACATCCACCACGACGGCCGTGCCTTCATCGTGATGGAGCTGCTGGAGGGGCTGACCCTGGCCGATCACCTGCGCGTCACCGGCCGTCTGGACTGCGACGTCGCGCTGTCGCTGGTGGGGCAGATCGCCAATGCGCTGGCGGCCGCGCACGACAAGCGGATCATTCATCGCGATCTCAAGCCCGACAACGTCTTCCTCGTCCCGGTCGTCGACGGCGATTCACCCTATGCCGTCAAGGTGCTGGACTTTGGCATCGCAAAGCTGATCGCCGAGGGCTCCGCCGCCGGCACGTTGACCCGCACCGGCTTTGTGGTGGGAAGTCCGCCGTACATGTCACCCGAGCAGTGCACGGGGGCGAGGGCGGTCGACCAGAGGAGCGACATCTATTCACTGGGGTGCCTCCTGTTCGAGATGATCTGCGGCCGGCCTCCGTTCCTGGGGAAGGGCGCCGGCGAGTTGATGGTGGCGCACATCGCCGAGGTGCCGCCTCGTCCTTCGTCGCTGGCGCCGCTGATCCCCGCTGCCGTCGAGCGGTTGATCGATCGCATGATGGCCAAGGCGCCCGCCAATCGGCTGCCGTCGATGCAGGACGTGCAGACCCGCATCGCCGCCATTCGCTCGCAAAGGGCAAGCCTGCTCGGGCGCCTCTCGCGGGATCAACTCACGGTCGCCGCGCTGGCGATCCCCGTGTGCGCGCCCCTCCCGGACGCGGCGGACGAAACCGATCGGATCAAGCCGGCGCGGTTTCGCAGGCGGGCGGTCCTTCTGGGGGCGATGGTGGTGGGCGTGGTGGCGGCGGTGGTGATCGCCGGAAAACAGGCGCGCTCGACGCGGCGGGCGTCGGCCATGACTGGCATTCCCGCGCCGGTGCCGGCCAGAACGCGGGCGCCGCCTTTCGCGGGCGCGGTGATCGACGAGTTCGGAGCGGCGTCACCGCTGCCGCCGTCGCTGCCGCTGTCGCCGCCGTCACCGTCGCCGCCGCCGCCGCTGTCACCGGACGGCGATGCGGCCCTGCAACCGGGCAAGCGCGTCTCCCGGCGTCGCGCCCCAGCGCCGCCACCCCCCGACGACGATGCGCCTGACCTGATGACGTTTGGCGCCGCGGAGAAGCGGGAGCGCGCCGCCGCCGTCACCACGCGCAGGCGTTGAGATCGTGTTTCGAGCGCGTTAACAGAAGTCACCTGTTGACGTAAACGCTCCGTCACTCTGGGTTAACAGCGAGCGTTGTGTTCGCGTCGCATTTCGGCGGTGGACCAAGACCGAAACCAACAATTTACCGATTATTGACAATCCAGAGACGGGCTTCGTGTGGCTTGTCGGTTATTCAGAATCCATGGCGTATTTACTCCCGTCCGAATTCGTCACGAAAATGGTGGATGCCGGCGAATCCAAGATCTTCATGTCCACCCGGGACACCCTGATTCGCACCTTCATGGCCGGGGCGCTGCTGTCGCTGGCGGCCGTCTTCGCCGTTGCCGTCACCGTCCAGACGAATTCCCCGCTCCTGGGGGCCGTCCTGTTTCCGGTCGGCTTCTGCATGCTGTACCTGCTGGGGTTTGACCTGCTGACAGGGGTGCTGGTCCTCAGCCCGCTGGCGCTGATCGATCGGCGCCCCGGCGTGACCCTGGGAGGCGTCTTGCGGAACTGGGGCCTGACGTTCGTGGGCAACTTCACGGGCGCCCTGCTGGTCGCCGCGATGATGGCCTTCGTGTTCACCTATGGCTTCACCACCGATCCGGGCCCGGTGGGTCAGAAGATCGCAGGTATCGGCGTGGCCAGAACGCTGGGATATGCAGCGCACGGGTTGCCGGGATGGTTCACGATCTTCGTGAGGGGCATGCTGTGCAACTGGATGGTCTCCACCGGCGTGGTCGGGGCGATGATCTCGACGCAGGTGACCGGCAAGGTGCTCGCCATGTGGATGCCCATCATGGTCTTCTTCTTCATGACCTTCGAGCACTCGGTGGTCAACATGTTCCTGTTTCCGTCGGCGCTGATGATGGGCGGAGCGTTCTCGGTCCGCGACTACTTCATCTGGAACGAGATCCCGACCATTCTCGGCAACGTCGTCGGCGGGCTGGCGTTCACCGGCGCCACGCTTTACAGCACTCACGCACGCACGGCGCCGGCGCGCGCAAAGGGCCGACTGGCGACGCGACAGCAGCAGCCCGTCGTGGTGGCCAACGCCGAGACTGCCTGAGCGTTATCGCTCGCTGTCGCTGTCGCTGTCGGGATCGCCTCGATCGGCGCTGGGCTATTTCACGTCGCTCTCCGACTCGTTCATGATCTTGACGCCGGAGATGTTCACGCCGCAGGGGGGGAACTCGTTCGGCGTGAAGAAGTTGTCCGACAGCTTGGAGTAATAGTTGTCGCCGTCCTTCAGCGTGGTGTGATCGGCGGAGGGGATGGGCACCGAGATCTTCTGCGGCAGCACCTTGCCCTGCAGCCCCTCGATGGCCGCCTTCATGGCGATGGCGGCCAGGCCGGGCGACTGCCCCAGCGACAGGCCCTTCATCCCCTTGTCGTGGTACTTGGCGATCAGCTTGCGCGCGCCGTTCTCCGCCTCGGTGGCCACCGGGATCGGCTTGTGCTTGGCGTCCATCAGGGCGCGAATGGCGCCCGTCGACCCACCCTGCACCATCATGGCGTCAAACTTGTGGTGAACGGCCAGGGCGTCGGCCACGGCCTTCTGCGCCTTGCCGTCGTCCCAGCTGCCCACCACCTCGACGATCTGGTACTTCTTGCCGGGCGCGTCCATGACCTGGTGAAAGCCGGCGTGGCGGTCGCGCTCGGTCGAGTTCCCCTGCAGGCCGCGCACCTCCAGCACCTTGCCCTTGCCGCCCAGGATCTTGTCGAGGAACTGACCCCACTGCACGCCCATCGACAGCTGGTCCTCGTTGACCTGCATGACCTTGTCGGTGTCGAGGACGTTGTCGAAGGGGACGATGACGACGCCCTTCTTGTCGGCCAGCTTGATCACGCGGTCAAAGCCCTCCGGGCTGACCGCCAGCGTGACGATGCCGTCGTAGCCCTGGTTGATGAAGTCCTCGATGGCGCCCAGCTGGGCCGCGATGTCGGTTCCGGTGGAGACGACCTTGAACTCCTTGATCAGCGGGGCCACCGCCGGATCCTTGGCGTACGCCTTGGCCGTCTTGACCATCTGGATGCGCCAGGCGTTGCCGACGTACCCGTTGACCAGGGCGATGCGGAAGGGCGGCTTCTTGGCCGGCCACTGCAGGTACTTGGTGTCCTTGCTCCACGGGGCAAAGCACTCTGGCTGGTAACCGGGACCGGCCACCACCTTCGGTCCGGCGCCGCTGTCGTCGGCCGGGGCGGCCGGTTTGGGCGGTTCTTCTGCTTTGGGGGCGGGCGCGGGCGCCGGGGCCTCGCTCTGCTTGTTGCATCCGAGGGCACTGCTGAACAACAACGCGCTTGCGACGACGACGGACCAGTTTCTCTTCAGCATGGGGATCAATGTCCTTTCAAAGGGCGAACAGACTGGGGGGCAGGCCTTGCACATCATCAAGCTGCAGGAGAAAGGCGGCGCCGGCGTTCCGATCGGAGGCGAGCTCCTCGGCGCTCAAGTTGTGGTTGGCGCTGGTGACGAACAGCGAGCGCAGCGCCGGACCGCCGAAGGCCGGGCAGGTCGGGCGCCGGGTCGGAATCTGGACGACGCGATCGACGTGGCCGTCCGGGGTGTAACGGGTCAGCCGGCGGCCGTCCCACTCGGCGTTCCAGAGGCACCCGGCGGCGTCCAGGGCGCTGCCGTCCGGGACACCGCCCTCGGCCCGGGCGAAGAAGCGCCACCTGGTCGGCAGATGATCCTGGTCCAGCTCGGCGCACTCGATGACGCCCAGCTTTGAATCGGTGAAGTAGATCCGTCCCCGCTGCTCGTCGAACGCCAGCCCATTACTAATGTAGATGCCGTCGCGGACACACCGCGCCTCGCCGTCGCCGCTGATCCGCCACAGTCGTCCGGTCGGCGCTTCCTCGTCGACCTGCATCGAGCCGACCCAGAAGTGTCCCCACGGATCGGGCTTTCCGTCATTGAGACGGTTCCGCGGCCGGTCCCGCTCCAGCGCCGCCAGCGGGCGCACGCCGTCCACGCCGACCTCCGGCACGAAATGCACGATACCGTCGCCGAGCGCGATGATGAGGCCGCCGGTCTGACACTCCGCCAGCGAACCGACGAAGGTCCCGAACTGCCAGTGTCGATACGCGCCGTCCGCGGGACGATAGCGGCAGACACGGTGACCGATGATGTCGACGAAATAAAAGCAGGAATCGCGCTCTGACCAGATCGCGCCTTCGCCCAGCGTGGCGGCGGGGATATCCAGCGTCTGAACGCGAGCGGTGTCGGTGATCGGCGCTTTCGGCACGAACACTAGAACCCCGAGGTTCGGTTTCGGCTCAAATTTTCCGGCTGGATTTCTCTCGCGCGCCACCTTCAACCCGGCGTGTATCGTGCAAGTACGGCCTTCGCCTCGACCAGATCCCCCGTCTCGAAGCCTTCGGTGAAGGACGTGAAGACGCGGCGAAGGTCCTCGATGGCGGCGCGATGTCTCTCCGGTTCGCGCGCGAGCTTGGTCAGGCTCAGCGCGGCCCGCAGCTCGAATGAGCGCGCGCCCTGCTGCCGCGCGATCTCCAGCGCCGTCGTCATGGCTCGCGCGGCGGTCTCCGGGTCACTGTCCATCAGCAGCTCGCCGCGCAGGCGGTGCAGCTCCGATGACCAGGCCCGCTCGTCGCTTCGCTCGACGTAGGCCAGGGCGTCGTCAAGCTCTTCAAACGCCATGCTCAGATGCCCGGCGCGGGCGAACACCTCCACCAGGCAGGGCGTGAACGCGGTCCGCCCGTAGGGACCGGCGCTGAGCAGTCCGCTGAGGCCGGTCGACAAGGCGGTGAAGTGCGCCATCGCGGCGCCCGGTTCGAGGATCGTCCCCGCCCAGTGATAAAGCGACAACGCCCGGCCCTGCCAGACCAGCGAGCCCGCATCGCGCGCCACCCGCAGCGCTTGCTGCGCCGTTTCGAACGTCTCCTCGGGATTGCGCCGCCACATGTGGGCCAGCGCCGAGATGGTCAGCGCCGTGGCCAGGTGCAGGGGATCTCCCAGCGCTCGCGCCCGCGCCAGCATCTTCGTGGCATGAACGATCGCCTCATCGGGCGCACCCTCCAGCCAGGCCAGCACCGCCAGGTGACCTCTCGAATTACCGACGACCGGCGCGTTGACCGCGCGCTCGGTGCCGGTGCGCGCGGCATCCAGCACGGAAGACGCCTCCGCCAGCGGGCCGCGCGCAGCGGCCAGCTGCCCACGAAACAGGCGCGCCGACGCCGCCAGGCCGGTCGCCTCCGCCGCCAGCACCGGATCGGCCAGGCGGGAGACGATCTCGGCGACCTCGCCTTCATAGCGCTCGATGCTGCGCAGCTCGCCTCGCAGGAAGTGACAGCGCTGCAGGCCGAGGAGGGCCCCCAGGAGGTCTCGATCGTCGCCCAGCGCGCGCGCCAGCTCCGCGGTTCGGGTGAAGGTGTGCGCAAGCAGCGGGTCCCGGAAGCCGTGCAGGGCGATGACCGCCGGTCCCAGATAGGTCAGCACGGTCAGCTCGATGCGATCGGCTTCCTGGGACGGAGGCAGCCTGGCGACCAGGACGCGGGCGCGGCTGAAGTGGGCGGGGGCGTCCGCCCGGCCGAATCGGCGCATGGCCCGCTCGCCCGCCACGCAATAGTGACGGATCGCCTTGTCGATCTCCTGCGCCTCGTCAAAGTGGATCGCCAGCTCGGCGGCGACCGTCTCCGAGCTGTCGCCATGCGCGGCCTCGAGGCGCTCGGCGATTCGCCGGTGCCATACCCGCTTCGTCGCCGAGGGGAGGCGAACCAGCGCGGCGTCGCGGTAGAGCGCGTGGGCGAACGCGTAGAGCGACTGAACGGTCCCGTCGGGCCAGGCGTCTCGACTCACGAAACGCAACAGGCGCCGCTCGTTGACCAGCGCCTCGCAAGCCGCGTCGACCTCGTCGGGCGGCCCCTCCAGGGCGTGGGCGACCGTGCCCGCGGCGAACTGCGCGCCGGCCAGCGCGGCCGCCTCGATCAGCCGCTGCTCCGATGGCTTCAGCCGATCGATCTGCAGCTCGATGAGCTGGCGGGTGGTCTCCGGCCGACGCTCGGCGACCTCGGCGATGCCGGCGGCCAGCTCCCACCGGCTGTCTTCCTGCCGCGGTCGAACCATGTGGCGGGCCTCGAGATCGTCGATCAGCGCGATCGAGAAGAGGGGGTTGCCGCCCGTCATGTCATGGATGGTGCTGACCAGCTGGGCCGGGAACAGGTGCTGCCCGAAGCGTTGCGCCAGGTACTCCGCCACCGCGTCGGGGGACCAGGTATTCACCTGCAGCGTGACCGCCTGCTTGTGCGCGGTCAGCTCGGCCATGATCGTCGGCAGGCCGTCCCCCTTCACAATCTCGGCCGGACGGCAGGTGGCGATCACCAGCACCCGGGCCGCCTCGCGACGCGCGCCCAGCACCGAGACCAGATCGATCGTCGAGCGATCCGACCACTGCATGTCCTCCAGCACCAGCACCACGGGCCGCTCGGCCGCGACGATGTCGAATGATTCGGCCAGCTCGCGCAGCATTCGCGCCTGGGTGGCGCCGCTTGCCCTCAGGTGCAGCTCGGGCAGCTTCTGGTCGGGGACCAGCCCGGGCATCTGGGTCAGCCAGGTCGGCGCGTGTCGGGCCAGCAGCTCGACCAGACCCTCGCCGTCGGGCCCGCGACTGGCCGCCCCCAGCGCGGCCAGAACGGGAAGATACGATTCGCCCGTCCCGAACTGCTCGACGCAGGCGCCGGCGGCGACCAGGGCGCCGCTGGGATTGGCGAATCGCTCCAGGAAGGCATCGACCAGCGAGGTCTTTCCGATTCCCGGATCTCCTGTCACGAAGACAATCTGTCGCTTGCCGTCGAGCGCCGACTGGAAGGCGCTCTGCAAGACGTTCATCTCCCTGATGCGATCGATGAGGTGCACGGCGCCGGGACGGGCCTCGACCAGCCTCGTGTGGTTGGTCAGGGCCGGCTGTTCGGCCGCCGGCGACAGCAGAAAACGATAACCCCGGCCGGCGACGGTCTCGATGACACCCTCGCCCAGCAAGCGCCGCAGCTCGCCGATGTGCGTTCGCAGAAGGCTCCCGTGGATCGAGGTCTTCTCCCACACGGCGCTGCTCAGCTGGTCCGGCGTCACCAGGGTGAGGGCGTTGACGACCAGATATTTGAGGATCGCGAACGGCTTGCGGCGAACCTTCAGTTCTTCGTCGCCTCTCCACAGCCGTTCGTTCTTGAGATCGATGCGAAAGGGCGGGAAAGACCGGATGTGGTGGGCGTCGCGTCCGTCAAGGTATGGCGGCATGGGCGGCCTAACGGGCGGGACGAGACCGGCCGCGCCCAATGACGGACGTTGGGCACTGTTGCGAAAGTGCTTGACGCACAATTGACGATATTTTGACGCGCAGGGTGGTTGACCACAGAACTCTCAAGGAAAAAAGAGTCGCCGCCTGAGCGTGAATCGAACCCACTTTGTCAGCCTGCCGACCAGTTAGGACGCGCTGGGCGGCCTCGGGAGGCAAAAGCGGTTCAGAAAAATTCACAATCTGTTGAACCGTGGAGTGCCGCTGACTCAACTTTACACACGTAGTGAATTGTTTCGTTGAGTTCGACCAATGGCGTCGGCGGCGACATCGACGTGACTCCTGACGCCACCGCGTTCGATCGTGAGACCGTGAAGGACGACAAGGCTTCGCGCCAACCGACGCTCAGTGACGATCGCCTTTGCGACGCCCTGGCCGCCGGCGAGTCCTGGGCGGGCGACGCCCTTTACGACAGGGTTGAAGACATCGTCGCCCCCGTGCTGTTCCAGCTTTTGGGCCCGGATCAC
>DATLVT010000128.1:0-2476 GCA_035577105.1 Polyangia bacterium | reverse complement strand
GCCCGCCCACCAGCAGCTTGATGCCTGCGTCGCGCGCCGCCGGCCAGCCGCCCACCGCCGCCAGATCATCCTCCTCGACATAAGACAGCGCGGCGTCGCGCGGCCCGCGCCAGGCGCCACCGGCGACCAGGCGCTTTGATCGAATGAAGGTCGCCCGATCGCCGTGCAGCGTCCGCCGCGCCTGGCTGGCCTTGCGGCCCAGCGCGAACAGGTCTTCCGTCGAACTCACAGGCACGGACGCCACGCCGTCGGCGGCAGCCGCGGTGTCGGCAGCGGCAACGGCGACCGCAAAGGCCGCGGAACGATCGGCGCTCATTTTCTGGCTCCTGTCGCTGCGACGCCATCGCCCCAGCGAGGCATCAGGTTATTGGGCAAACCGACCTGGTCCAGCACGCGCGCGACGACGGTGTCCAGCAGCGCGTCGATGGAATCTGGCTTTGAATAGAAGGACGGCGAGGCGGGCAGGACGACGCCACCGGCGCGGGTCACCGCCGCCATGTTCTCGATGTGAATCAGGGACAGCGGCGCCTCCCGCACCACCAGCACCAGGCGACGGCGCTCCTTCAGCATCACGTCGGCGGCGCGGCCGATCAGATCTTCGGAGATGCCGTGGGCGATGCGCGCCAGCCCGCCGGTCGAGCAGGGGATCACCACCATGGCGTCCCAGCCGGCCGAACCCGAGGCGAACGGCGCCCGAAAATCGCGCAGGCCATAGCGTTTGAAGGGATAGTCGGGGACCGCGCCGATCTCGTGGGCCCACACCTCGGCGCCGGCCTGCGAGAAACAGACGCCGACTTCCAGCGGCGCTGCATCTGCGCGGCCGCGGAGCGTGGCCAGGATGTCCAGCAGCCGCTTGGCATAGATCGATCCGGAGGCGCCGCCCACCGCCACCACCAGCTTCATGACGCCACCACCATCGAGGCCACGCCCGACGGAAACAGCGGCTTGCCCTCCACCGTGGCGAACCCGGCCGCGCGCAGGACGTCGCCGAACTCGCCCAGGCTGGCGAACTTTTCGATCGACGCGGGCAGATAGCGATAGGCCGCGCGATCGCCGGTCACCGCCCAGCCCAGCAGCGGCAGCACGTGCGCGTTGTAGATCTTGTCGAAGAAGAAGCGCGCTTTCTCCGGGCGAAAGAACTCCAGGATCACCACGCGCCCGCCCGGCCGCACCACGCGACGCAATTCACGCATGCCGCGCGCCAGGTCGGCCAGGTTGCGCACGCAGAACGCCGAGAACGCCCCGTCGAAGGCGTTGTTGCGATAGGGCAGGTGGTGCCCGTCGGCGGCGTGGGTGGCGATGCGCGTCTCGGGCGGCAGCTTCTGCCGTCCCACGCGCAGCATCTCGCGCGCAAAGTCGGCGCCGGTCACGCGCGCCTGCGGGGCGCGACGGGCGATCTCGATGGCGCCGTCCAGGGTTCCCGCGCCCAGATCCAGAAAACGCGCCTCCACCGGCATTCCTTCCAGCAGCCGTCCGATCGCCTTGCGCCGCCACAGCACGTCGACGCCGGCCGACATCACCCGGTTGGCGGCGTCGTAGCGGGGCGCCACCCGGTTGAACAGGCCCTGGACGTCGGCGCCCTCGCTGGCCAGGCTGGCCATCAAAGTCCCAGCTCCTTCCAGATGGCGTCGACGTGTTTGACGACCGCCGGGGTCATCTTCAGGACCTCGGGCCATTCGCGGGTGAAGCCTTCGTCCTTCCACTTGCGGGTGGCGTCGACGCCCAGCTTGCCGCCAAAACCGAAGGCCTGCGACGCGTGATCAAGCACGTCGATCGGCCCCTCGGCGAAGAAGACGTCGCGCTTGGCGTCGATGTTGTTCAGCGCCCGCCAGGCCACCTCTTGCACGTTCTGCACGTTGACGTCGTCGTCGACGACGATGATGCACTTGGCGAACATCATCTGCCCCATCCCCCACAGCGAATGGCAGATCTTGCGGGCGTGGTGCGGGTACTCCTTGTGGATCGAGACGATGCACAGGTTGTGAAAGCACCCCTCGACCGGCAGGTTCATGTCGATGATCTCGGGGAAGGTCATCTGCAGCAGCGGGAGAAAAAGTCGTTCCGTGGCCTTGCCCAGCCAGGCGTCTTCCTGCGGCGGCGGCCCCACCACGGTGGTGGCATAGATGGGCGCCTCGCGGCGGGTGATGGCGGTCAGGTGAAAGACCGGGTAATCGTCGGCCAGCGAGTAATAACCGGTGTGGTCGCCGAACGGCCCTTCGCGGCGCAGCGCCTCGTCGACGTCGACGTATCCCTCCAGCACGAAGTCGGCCGAGGCCGGCACCTCCAGATCGTTGGTCTTGCACTTGACCATCTCGACCGGGCGGCGGCGCAGAAAGCCGGCGAACAGGAACTCGTCGATGCCGTCGGGCAGCGGCGCCGTGGCCGCGTACGGCAACAGCGGATCGCCGCCCAGCGCCACCGCCACCGGCATGCGCTTTTGTCCCAGCTCCTGATAGCGGCGCATGTGGCGGCGCCC
>DATLVT010000127.1:0-2329 GCA_035577105.1 Polyangia bacterium | reverse complement strand
CCGCCCGAGACCGCCACTCCTGAGCTGGACGAGTGGCTGACAGTGGAGCTCGACGCCTGCAGCCCGGATGAGCTGCTGCTCGAAGACGACGACGTCGCGGTCGAGGTGCTGGTGGCCGCGGTGCTTGCGGTACCCGGGATCGTCAGCGCGCCGATGGCGCCGAGCAAGCCCACCCCGACGACTGCGCTGACGGCGGCCCCGGCGGTCAGCCGGTTGAGCAGGCGCAGCGCGGCGTCGCGGGCGCGCACCCTGTCCTGGATCGTGTCTTTGAGCTCCATGGTGTAAGTGTCGGCACCGCCTCTGAACGCCAAATGTGAGCTTCCTGGGAAACGTCTGAGAGGCTCGAATGGTTCTGATTCCTCCAATCGGGGCCGGATGCGGTCTGCGCCGGACTCAATAGACTGCAACTTAGACTTCCAGGCGTGCCGCCCCCGTAGCTCAGGGGATAGAGCAGGACGGTCCTAACGTCAAGGTCGGGGGTTCGATTCCCTCCGGGGGCACCAATGTCATGTCTCAGGTAGAAGCGGACCGCTGTCTCACCTGATGCCGGACCAGTGTAGGCGCGGTTGAGCGCTGGTAATCGCGGGTGGGATCCAGGGTCAATTCACGCAGCAGTGAGCCGTCTTCGGTGAGGACGCGCACGTGCTCACCGGCGACCAGGACGATGACCGGTTCGCCGCGGTGTCGATAGCTGACATGGAAGTGGCGAAGCCGGCTGAGATAACGGAGGGTGACACGGCCCCCAGCATCGAGACGGTCGCGTCGAACGCGGTAATCGACCTGCGGCTGAGCCAGCGAAGGTGACGCTTTGAGTCGGGCATTGAAAGCTTGCAGAGGCGTGCGGCCGTCGAGAGCTCGATGCGGTCGGTGCCGGTTGTAGATGGTCCGGAAGGCGTCGAGCTGCACTTGCAGGTGAGCGAGCGACTGAGCAGCCGCCTGCTTGGCGAGGAAGAGCTTGAGGGTTTGGTGGAAGCGTTCGACCTTGCCGCAGGTCTGAGGGTGATAGGGAGTCGAGTGGACGCACTGGATGCCGAGGCGGTCGAGCTCTGACTCGAGCGCCACGCGGCCACGTCGCGATCTGCCGCTGAAAACGGCAGCGTTGTCGCTCAGAAACCGAGCTGGTGGCCCCCATTCCTCTACAGCTGAATAGAAGGTCTGGACCGCGTCGGCGGCTTTGACGGTCCGGAAAGCTACAGAGGCAAGGCAGAGACGGGAGTGGTCGTCGATGAGGTTGAGGATCTCGACCTTGCCCGAGTCGGCGAGGTGCCACTCAGTGGCATCGGTTTGCCAGAGCTCGTTGGGGAGCTGAGCCTCGAAGCGGACGAAGGAGGCTCTGGGCCGTTTGTGTGGCTGGGGCGTGACCAAGCCCTGGCGCTTGAGGATGCGCCAGATGGTGACCCGCGAGGGAGTCTTGTCGAAGCGGCTAGCGAGGTGATGGAGGATGGTCTGAGGACCGGCATCGAGTCCCGCCGCCGAGAGCTCGGCGCGGAGCTCGAGGATGGCGTCGACTAGGGCTTGCTCAACCTGGTGCGGACAGGAGGCTGGGCGGTGGGACTTCGGCTCTAAGGCAGCGGGTCCATCGCGACGGTAGCGGCCGAGCAGCTCATAGAACCAGCTGCGCGAGATCGGATGCGCACGAACGAGTTGATTCGGGCTCTGTTTGCCTAGGACGACCGCCTCGACCAGAAACCGTGCCAGCTGCATGCCGCCACCTCCAGTGGCGGTCCGGTATCACCTGAGACATGCTATGACTTGCCGGTCCGGGATCAGCTGAACTCAGACACCCTCGGCTCCACCATTCCGAATCACAGGCGTCCTTGGGCTGGTTCCGCCCTTCGTTTGCAGGGCATCCGGGCAGGTACGTGGCATGGCGACTTCGTCGAGCCCCGCCGGTACAACCAGTCACCGTGGGGACTCAGGGGGATTCGTCACCGGCGAAGCGAAGCTGGCCGCTCCAGACTGATTTCGCGGCCATCGCGGTGCTGGTCGTGCTGGTTGCCGCTGCCGCCGGCGTCGTGGTGCACGTGCAGTCGGAAGCCGATGCGAAGCAGGCGGCCATTTCCGACGCGACCTTCGCCGCCGGCCGGGCGGCCAGGCAGGTCGGGGCCGGCTTCGAAACTTTCCGGTCCATTTCCGAGCCGACGGCCACCAGCCCCGGCATCGGACAGGTCTTCACGAGCCCGACTGCGTGCAACCTGAGCTATGCCCCGATCGCCGCGTTCGACACCGGACACATCGACATCGTCCGCCTCGATGGCTCGGTCGTTTGCACCTCCCTCAAGCCGGCTCCCACCGCCACGTACGCCGGCGCCGCCTGGCTCCAGTTCTC
>DATLVT010000126.1:0-11305 GCA_035577105.1 Polyangia bacterium | reverse complement strand
CGTAGTCCTTGGCCAGCGCCTCGACGTGAGGAGCGATGGTGCGGCAGGGGGCGCACCAGACCGCCCAGAAGTCCACCAGGGCGGGGAGCGTCGAGTCCAGGATCTCCTTCTGGAAGTTTTCGTCGGTCGCTTCGAATACGTTCACGCTTGCCATGGCGATCGCTTAGCACGCCGCCGCTCTCAGGCCAAGGTGGGGTGGCTGTCCGGCCTAACCTGGAACCCTCAAAGGAACTCCGGCGGCAAAGCCCGCCTGCGTTCCAAGAGGCGTCGACCCCCTGCGACAAGATAGGTGGCCTCCGCCATGGTACAAACGGGGGGTGGGGACGTTCTCCGCACTGCAGATTCTGGCCTACGCGCTGTCGGCGGCCGCTTACCTGGGGTATTTGCTGCGCACGCGCGAGCGGGCAGCCCAGGTGGGCCGCCTGCTGCTGGCCCTGGGCGTGCTGCTGCATTTCGCCGACATCGGTTGGCGCTGCATGCGCGGGCAGAACCCGGTGTCTTCGACGCCCGAGGCGATGTCGTTCATCGCCTTTCTGATCGCCGCCGGGTACCTGGGCGCCACCTTTCGATACAAGCTGGCGGCCGCGGGAGCTTTCGCCGTGCCGGCGGTGCTGACGTTGCTGGTGCTGGCGCGCGTGGTGCCGGCCGAGCAGGGGACGCCGACCATGGGGACGCTGGGGCGCACGCACATCTTCTTGGCCACGGCGGGCGTCGCGGTCTTCGCGCTGGCGGCGGCGCTGGCGGTGCTGTACCTGGTCGAGGATCGCCAGCTCAAGCGCAAGCAGTTCGGCCGGATGATCCGCGGGGGCGCGCCGCTGGAGACGCTTGATCGGCTGGCGCTGCGGTGCGTGTCGATCGGGTTTCCCATCTTCACCGTCGCCCTGATCACCGGCGCCATCTGGATCGCCCGCATCGGGGCGGTGACCGCGTCGGCGCCGCTGCGTCCCGAATACTTGCTGGCGCTGGTGACCTGGATTGCGTTCGGCGTCCTGCTGGTGGCCCGGGTGGGCGCCGGGTGGCAGGGGCGACGCGCCGCCTGGTTGACCCTGGGTGGTTTTGGCAGTGCGGTGCTGGTGGTGTTGGTCTACTTCCTGCGCCACGCGGCCTGACATGGAATCACTCATAGATCTGCTGGTCCTGGGGTTGTCCCATCGTACGGCGCCCGTCGCCGTGCGCGAGCGCCTGTCGGTGCAACCGGAGAACATGGAGGCGGCGCTGCGCCAGATGGCGGCCCTGCCCGGCATCCGCGAGGCGGCGTTCCTGTCGACCTGCAACCGCGTCGAGATCTACGCCGCGGTCGCTGATCGCGAGGAGGCCCTGCGGTCATTGACCGGCGATCTGGCTGTCCGGGCGGCGCTGCCCGATTCCGAGCTGGAGGCGCACATCTACACGCGCACCGACGCTCAGGCGGTCCACCACCTGTTTCGCGTCGCCTCCAGCCTGGATTCACTGGTGATCGGCGAGCCGCAGATCCTGGGTCAGGTCAAGACCACGCACGAGATGGCGCTGCGCTGCGGGACGTCGGGGCCGATCCTGGGGCTGTGTTTCACCCGGGCCTTTCGGGTGGCCCGCCGGGTGCGGCGCGAGACGGCCATCGCCCGCAACCCGATCTCGGTCAGCTCGGTGGCCATCGAGCTGGCGCGCCAGGTGTTCGGCACCTTCGAGGGGCGCCGCCTGTTGATCGTGGGCGCGGGGAAGATGGCCGACCTGGCGGCGCGCGCGCTGCAAGGGCACGGCGCCGCCCTGACGGTCACCAACCGGACGCCGGGGCGCGCCCAGGAGCTGGCGACGCGCATGGGGGGCGACACGCATCCCTTCGAGGACCTGGTGGGCGCCCTCAGCGCCGCGGACATCGTGCTGGCGTCGACGGGGGCGCGGCAGCCGGTGCTGACGCGCGCCCTGCTGAGCCAGGTGCAGAAACGACGGCGCGGGCGGCCGCTGTTCGTCATCGACATCGCCGTGCCGCGCGACGTGGAGCCGACCTGCGCCGATCTGGAGGGGATCTACCTGGCGGACATCGACGACCTGCAGAAGGTCGCCGCCACCCACCGCGACGGTCGCCGCAGCGAGGCCGACCAGGCGGAGGCCATCGTCGAGCAGGAGCTGACCCGCTTTATCCAGAGCTATCGCGGCCGGCAGATCGGTCCGACGGTGACGGCGCTGCGTGCGCACGTGCTGGGCCTGGCCAAGTCCGAAACGGACAAGGCCCTGTCGGCGTTTCCGAATCTGGGCGAGCGCGAGCGGCGCGCCTTCGTCGACGTGGTCGAAGGTTTCGCCAAGAAGCTGCTGCACCTGCCGCAGATCGCCCTCAAGAAGGACGGCGGCGACGCCGTGCCGCTGGTGCTGGCGGTGCAGCGGCTCTTCGATCTGCCGACAGTGGAAGCGGCGATGGCGATGTCCGACGAGGGAGGAAGGTCACCAGGCGATGACGACGGCGAATAGTCTGGTGATCGGAACCCGGGGCAGCGCGCTGGCCCGCTGGCAGGCGGCCCACATCGCCGCCGAGCTGCGCCGCGCCCACCCCGACCTGGTCATCACCGAGCGCATCGTGGTCACCGAGGGCGACCGCAGTCAGACCGGCCCGGTCATCGACCTGGGCGGCAAGGGCGTCTGGGTCAAGGAGATCGAACAGGGGTTGCTGGCGGGCGAGATCGATCTCGCCGTGCACAGCCTGAAGGACGTTCCTGCCCAGCTGGCGCCCGGTCTGGGCCTGGTGGCCATTCCGCGACGGGCCGATCCGCGCGACGCCCTGGTCAGCCGCGGCGGCGAGACGCTGGATCGATTGCCGCCGGGCGCGCGCGTCGGCACGTCCAGCCTGCGCCGGGTCTGTCAGCTCCGGGCGGCGCGCACCGACCTCAACATCGAGTTGCTGCGCGGCAACGTCGACACCCGCCTGCGCAAGGTGGCCGAGGGCGTCGTCGACGCCGCCATCCTGGCCTGCGCCGGTCTTGACCGCCTGGGGTTCGCCGACCGCATCACCGAACGGCTGTCCGAGGAGCGCATGCTGCCGGCGATCGGGCAGGGCGCCCTGGCCCTGGAGGCGCGCAGCGACGACGCGCCCGTGGCGGCGCTTTGTCGCGCCCTGGCCGACGCCGACGCCGAGACCACCGTCGCCGCCGAGCGCGCGCTGCTGGCCACGCTGGGCGTCGGCTGTCGCACACCCGTGGCCGGCCACGCCGTCGTGACCGCCGGGCGGCTCATCGTGCGCGGCCTGGTCGGTCGCCCCGACGCCAGCGAGATGATCCGCGAGACGGTTGAAGGCGACCCGCGCGAGGCGGCCGCCCTGGGCGCCGCGCTCGGCCGTCGCTTGCTGGAGCGCGGGGCCGATCAGATCTTGCGCTCGCTGGAAACTTGATCGTCGAAACCTGCCGGCGCCGGTCGATCGGGTCACGGGCCGCGCGTCAGCAGCGGCGTCGGATTGCGCATCCAGTCCAGCACCTCCTTGTGCGTGGCGATGCGGGCCGCTTCCTTGTCGCCGATCTCGTCCAGCAGCGTCTCGATGGCCGCCCGCCGATCGCGGGCGCGCGGGGCGCTCGGGGCGTTGACGTCCCACGCCTCGACGTAGCAACCGGTGTGCGAGCCGAACAGCAGCGGGGCGCGGTTGCCGCCGTGGTGCTGTTCGAACGTGTGCCTCAGCGTGGCCAGGAACTCGGCGGGGGTCATCTCGAAGCCGCCCGTTGACCGGTGCGCCCACAGGTTGAAGTCAAACCCGGTGATGGCCCCATGGCCGGCGTCGAACCAGGGCTGGCGGGCCTTGCACGCCGCGCGCAGGCCGGGCGGCACGCCATGGCGCGCACACTCCGCGTCGGGCGGGACGAACAGCGCCTGGACCGGCAACTCCCATAGCCCGGGGTGCGGATCGAGCTCGGCGATGGGGGGCGACGCCGCCAGCGCCTGCGCCGTGTGCCCGGGACTGCGGTCGTCCAGCGTGTAGGGCCAGTACGCGTTCGCGCCGTCCTGGTCCGCTTCGTACCCTTCTTCGATGCTGCAGTCGTAACGCAGGCCGGAGGCGGCGACCGCGGCCAGCGTGGCGTCGTTGTACTCGAGGAACGGCGTGCGAAACCCGACCAGCTCGTCGGCCGGCAGCACCGCGGCGATGCGGGTGAGAAAGTCGCCGCAGGTGGCGATCTCCTGGCGCCACTGCTCGACCGAATACCCGGGGCCGCCGTGGGCGGGCAGGTGGGTGGCGCTGTGGTTGCCGATCTCGTGGCCTTCGCGGTAGGCGCGCCGCCAGGTCTCGACAACCGCCTCCGGTCTTCCGTACGCCGACGTCATGAAGAACGTCGCCCGCAGGCGGCGCGCCCGGAGCATGTCCAGGGCCCAGGTCATCCCCGCGGCGTCCCCGTTGTCGTCAAAGCCAATGCCAAAGAACATCGGCACCTGGGCGGCCGCCAGGCCGAAGGGCGGCCTCTGCGACGGCGGGACATGATCGCGCCCGGTCCAGGGACCAAGACCGGGACCAGGACCGGGAACATGACCGCGCGGGAATGACGACACGGCCCTCGATTCTACCCCGCCGCGGGCGTCTTCTTCCCCACGCCGGCAGCGGGGTGGCTGGTGGAATCACGATGCCTTTTTTGACGCCCTGGCGCGCGGGTCTTACGATCGGCCGGGCGAAACGGTATGTCGTGCGCACAAACATGGCTGGGGATCGCGCTTTTGGCGTCGGCCACCGGCTGCGCCACGGCGCGCCCGGACGCCGCCACGCCGGCCGTCGAGGCGGAGCGCACCATCAGCACGTTGCGCGCGCAGAACAGCAGTTACGTCCGCCAGGTCGAGGAGCTGCAGAACCGCGTCTTCATCCTGGAGGATCGTCTGGACAGCCAGCGCGTGTCCGAGCAACAGCGCGTGACGCCGTCGCTGCCGGTGGTCAAGGCGCTGCGCGCCGAGCCTCCCGTCACCGTTCCCCCGCCGCTTGACCCGGCGCCGCCGGCGGCCGCGCCCGCCCCGGCCCCGCCCACGTCTGAACTGTCCGCCGCCGAGGGCGTCGTCGAATATGCCGGCGAGGCCGCGCAGCCTCAGCACGGCCGTCCCGCGCTGCATCTGGAACGGACGCCGAGCGCTCCGGCCCGCCAGGCCTTGCGACCGTCCGCCCCCGTGCGCGTCGCCACCGTGACTCCGGCCGCCGCGCCCACCCCCGCCGTCATCCACGCGCCGAAGGCTCCCGCCGCGCCGGCGTTGATCCCTGCCGTGTTGCCGGGCGTCTCGGCCCACGACACCAGCGAATGGCGCGAGCCGATCCCGGCCGAGCCGCTGCGCATCTATCGCGACGCTCTGGAGGCGCTGCGCGCCGGGCACCACGCCGCCGCGCTGGCCGGCTTTCGTCGCTTTCTGGATCACTACCCGGTTCACGACTACGCCGACAACGCCCAGTACTGGATCGGCGAGTGCTATTACGATCTTCATCAGTACCAGGCCGCCACGCGCGAGTTCCGCGCGGTCATTGAACGTTATCCCCGGGGCAACAAGGTTCCGGACGCCATGCTGAAGCTGGGCTTTTCGCACCTGGCCCTGGGCCAGGTGGTGGAAGGGCGGCAGGTTCTGGATTCGCTGGTGCGCGCCTTTCCGAAGCACGCCAGCGCTGCCCTGGCCACCACCCGCCTCGGTCAACCGCCGTTCGGAAGCAAGGCCGACGTCAGCCTGGGCACCATCGTCCCGCGCCGAGCGGGGGGGCGATGAAGGCGGCGCGAGCGACCCTCGCGCTCTGGCTCGGCGGTGGCTTCCTGGCGGTGGGCAGCGGCTGGGCGGCGCCGGCGCGCCGGGCCCGTCCCGATCCCGGCACCGAACAGCGCAAGGCCCTGAGCGGCCTCGACGAGAACGACGGTGCCGGTAACGCCACCCCGGGCGGCGGCGGCGACGACGACGACGGGTCCGAACCGCGGGGCGACGGCGCGGACGGCCTGATCCCGGACACCCACGTGGTCAAGAAGGGCGACACGCTGTGGAGCATCTGCGATCAGTATTTTCGCGATCCCTGGCGCTGGCCCAAGGTGTGGGCGCAGAACCCGGACATCAGCAACCCGCACTGGATCTTCCCGGGTGAGACGATCAAGCTCGGTGCCATCTCTCGTTCCACGCCGGGCGCCCTGTCGGGTGCCGGCGGGGCAGGGTCCGGCGGCGGTGAAGGCGGCTCCCCCGACCGGGGCGGGGAACACGTCGGCGTCATCCGCGGCGCCCGGACCACCTCGGTCGACAACGGCATGTTGCGCGAGGTCGGCTTCGTCGACGCCCGCGACCTGTCCTTCGCCGGGACCATCAACGGTTCGCGCGAAGAGAAGATCATGCTGTCCAGCGGCGACCAGGCCTATGTCGAATTTTCCCAGGCGCGCCCCCTCAAGCCCGGTGAACGATTCACGGTCTATCGAATAGACGCCGACAACCCCATCAAAGAACCCGGCTCAAGCCTGACCCTGGGTTACATCGTTCGTATGTACGGCGACATCACCATCGACGCCCTCACCGATCGTCCGATCGCTTCGGCGACCCTGGTCAACGTCGTGGAGCCGATCGAGCGTGGGTACCGGGTGGGGCCCATCTTCAAGCAGTTCAAGACCATCAACCCGCGCAAGAACGAGATCTCCACGACCGCGCGCGTGGTGGCCGCCATCCAGCCCAACCTCCTGATCGCCCAGAACATGTTCGTGGTCTTGAACCGGGGCAGCCGCCACGGGGTCGAGCTGGGCAACCGCTTTGTCATCATCCGGCAGGGCGACGGTTATCGGCCGCGCATGGAAAATTGGACCGACATGGACCACCGGTTTCCTCCCGATACAGTGGCCGAACTGTTGACGGTCGACGTGCATGAAGAGACGTCGATCGCCTGGGTGGTGGCCGGCAACCGCGAGATCCGCATCGGTGATGTGGCCGACATGCGGAAGGGGTATTGACGCGGTGATCTCGGGAGGGTGGTCCCCCGGCCTGGCAGTAACCTGTTGAATTTACATGAGGTATTTGCAGTCGGCTTGACCGCGACCCGGCGGAGCGCTATCTGCAACGGCTGGCCATGTTCGGATTTGAGGGGAAAAACAAACCAGCGGGATCGCCGAGAACAACGGACATGGCCTCCGTTCCCGAGACGATCGTCTGCAGCGCCAGCGACCCGCGCTATCCCAAAAAGCTGGCCGATCTACCCCGTCCGCCCACCCAGCTCTGGGTTTGCGGACGGCTGCCGACCCAGTCCGAGCGGACCGTGGCCATCGTCGGCTCGCGGGGCGCCACGGCCGCCGGGTACGACAAGACCCAGGAGATCGCCGCCAGCGTGGCGGGGGCCGGCTGGTGCGTGGTTTCGGGCGGTGCCCTGGGCATCGACGCCGCCGCTCATCTGGGCGCGCTGCAGGCCAAGGCGCCGACCTTCGCGGTGCTTGGGTGCGGGGTCGACGTCGTCTACCCCGATCGCCACGTCGAGCTGTTTGCCCGCGTGGCCCGCTCGGGCGGTCTCATCTCCGAATACCCGATGGGCACGCAGCCCCGGCCCGGGCAGTTCCCCTTGCGCAACCGCCTGGTGGCCGCGCTGGCCGAGGCGGTGCTGGTGGTAGACGCGAGAACCCGGTCAGGGGCCCTGATCACCGCGGAGAGAGCGCGCGAGCTGGGGCGGAAGTTGTTGGCCGTGCCTGGAAGCCGTGGCACTGACTGGCTGATCGGATCGGGCGCTGCTGTGCCCGCCGACGACGCGCGCGAAGTCCTGCAGCGCCTGCAGGGCAAGGCGGTGGCGCCCCGCAGTGTTCCGGAGGCGTTGCGCCCCATCATCGATCTATTGAAGCAGGGAGCGGACAGTCCGGCCGGGATTGCCGAGAGGATTGGCCAACCCTTGCCCGCGGTGCTGAGCGCGCTGTCGGAGGCCGAGCTGGCTGGTTGGATTCACCGGATCGCCGGGGGACGATACGAGGTGCCGCGTGCCGAGTAAGAAGCCGACCGCCGAAGCAGAGGGTCAGGACAAGGCCGCCGCCACACCCAAGAGCAAGGTCACGAAGCCCGCCGCCGCCGCCAAGACGCCGAAAGCGGCCAGGCCGAGCAAGGCGCCGGGCAAGGCCGCCAAGCCCGCGGCGGCGCCCATCGCCGCCAAGGCAGCGAGCACCACTGTCGCCAAGGCAGCGAGCGCCGCCACAGCCAAGGCGCCCGGCGCGGTCGCCAAGAAGAAGACCGCGGTCACGAAGAAGTCTGCGGCCGCAAAGGCCAAGCCGGTTGATGACGAAGGCGACGAAGCAGGCGAGGAAGAAGAGGCTCTCGCCAAGCCGCCCCGACCGCGGCGCGCCGACCACGCGCTGATCATTGTCGAGTCGCCGGCCAAGGCCAAGACCATCAAGAAGTACCTGGGTGCCGGTTACACCGTGAAGGCGTCGGTCGGCCACGTGAAGGATCTGCCCAAGAAGAACATGGGCATCGACATCGACAACGACTTTACCCCCCGGTACGAGGTGATAGAGGGGAAGAAGAAGGTCCTGGCCGAGATCAAGAAGGCCGCCGGCGAGGTGGGGAAGATCTTTCTGGCGCCCGACCCTGATCGCGAAGGGGAGGCCATCGCCTGGCACATCGCCGAGGAGATCAAGGAGACCAACCCCAACATCTTCCGCGTGCTGTTCAACGAGATCACCAAGAAGGCCATCACCGAGGCCATGACCCGGCCCACCTCGCTGGACATGAAGAAGTTCGAGTCGCAGCAGGCGCGGCGGATCCTGGACCGCCTGGTCGGTTACCAGATCAGCCCGGTGCTGTGGACCAAGGTCAAGCGCGGGCTGTCGGCCGGTCGCGTGCAGTCTGTGGCGGTGCGCCTGATCGTCGAGCGCGAAGGTGAGATCGCCGCCTTCAAGCCGCAGGAGTACTGGTCGGTCGAGGTCACCGTCGAGGGCGACAGCCCGCCGCCGTTCGTCGCCAAGATCACCCGTCTCGACGGGAAAAAAGCCGAGCTGACCAACGAGGGGAACGCCCGCGAGGTGGTCGACGTCATCGCCGGCGCGTCGCTGAAGGTGCTGACGGTCGAGCGCAAGGAGCGCAAGAAGAACCCGCCGCCGCCGTTCATCACCTCCAAGCTGCAGCAGGAGGGTTCCAGCAAGCTGCGCTTCTCGCCGAAGCGGACCATGTCGCTGGCCCAGCGCCTGTACGAAGGCGTCGAGGTGGGCGAGGACGGACTGGTCGGTCTCATCACCTATATGCGTACCGATTCGACGCGCCTCTCCGACGACGCCGTCACCGAGGTGCGCGCGTACATCGGCGAGAAATTCGGCGCGGCGGCGCTGCCGGCGGCGCCGGTCGTGTATCGCACCAAGAAGGGCGCCCAGGACGCCCACGAGGCCATTCGCCCCACGACGCTGAAATACGATCCCGAGACCGTGCGCAAGCTGTGGGCGGTCACCGGCGGCGGACGCGACGAGCGCGAGACGGAGGATCTCCTCAAGCTGTACACCCTGATCTGGAACCGCTTCGTGGCCTGCCAGATGGTGCCGGCGGTGTTCGATCAGACCAGCATCGACATCGACGCCGGCCGGGTCGAGCTGCGCGCCACCGGCCAGGTGATGAAGGTGCCGGGATTCCTGGAGGTCTACGCCGAGACTGTCGAGGACGGCGCCACCGACGAGGACGCGCCCAGCTCGCTGCCCGAGGTGAAGGAGGGCGAGGCCCTGCGCCTGCTGGAGACCAGGCCGGAACAGCACTTCACCCAGCCGCCGCCGCGTTTCTCCGAAGCGTCGCTGGTCAAGGAGCTGGAGGAAAAAGGGATCGGCCGCCCGTCGACGTACGCGGCCATCCTGTCGACGGTTCAAGATCGCGGCTATGTCGAGAAGCGCGAGGGGCGCCTGCACCCCACCGAGATGGGGACCATGGTCAATGGCCTGCTGGTCAAGAGCTTCCCCGAGATCGTCAACACCGACTTCACCGCGCGCATGGAAGAGCAGCTGGACGAGGTCGAGGAGGGGCACGCCGACTGGGTCAAGCTGCTGCGGTCTTTCTACGGGCCTTTCAAGGAGGAGCTGGAGAAGGCCAAGATCGAGATGCGCGACGTCAAGCGCGAGGAGCAGCCCACCGACCAGGTTTGCGAGAAGTGCAGCAAGCCGATGGTCATCAAGTGGGGGCGCAATGGCTATTTCCTGGCCTGCTCCGGCTATCCTGACTGTCGCAACACCAAGGAGTACACGCGCAACGCCGACGGCAGCCTGAACGTCATGCCGACGACGCGGCCGTCGGATCAGATCTGCCCGACCTGCAGCTCGCCCATGGTGATCCGGCGCGGGCGCTTCGGCGAATTCCTGGCCTGCTCACGCTATCCAGAGTGCAAGACCACCAGCCCGATCTCGCTGGGCGTGGCCTGCCCCAAGCCTGGCTGCGGCGGTTACCTGACGGAGAAGCGCTCCAAGCGCGGCAAGACGTTCTTTGGCTGCGCCAACTACAGCAAGACCGGCTGTGATTTCGTCTCGTGGGATCGACCGATCCCGCAGCCGTGCCCCAACTGCGCGGCGCCGTTCATCGTCCAGAAGATCTCCAAGGCGGGCATTCGCCTGCGCTGCATCAAGCCCGACTGCGGATACACCGCCGACGGTGAACCGCCCGAGGGCGCCGGCGGCGCCAGCTCGGGTGGCGGCAGCGGCAGCAGCAGCGGCACGCCAGGGACGCCCGGCACGCCGGTGGCCGCCGCCGGCGCCTAGCCGGGAACGCTCACGCGGTGAGGCGCACCAGGACCGGAGCGGCGTGGCGCCGGCGCAGCCGCACCCATTCTTGATCGCCGTCCACCTCGCAGTCGGCCAGATCGCTGAGATACCGTTCCAGCGCGCGCAGCGGGGCGTGCAGCAGGTAGGAACGGCCCTTGGCCAGCGCAGAGCGCAGGTCGGCGAACAGCACCCGGTCCGCCACCGCCAGGATCTTTCGGACCGCCCGGCGCAGGCGACTGCGCTCACCCGTGAACGAAAACCAATCCGCGCCCTCGTCCAGCCAGCGAAGCCGTGGCAAGGCCATCAAGAGCCTTCGTACTCTGTCCTCGCTGGCGAGCGAGCCCTCCGCTGCGCGCACGCGGTCAGCGACCACCTCGATCGAGGTGAGACCCCAGTCAGCGATGCAATGTGCCGTGGTGGACACGATCCGCGCCGACAGATCGACGCTGCCCGGGGACACCAGGATCTCCACGCCCTGGGCGCGAAGGATCCGGAACGGCGGCGTGAGCTCGGCGCGCGCGTACTCTGACAGAAGCGCCACCACCGACACCGGCTTTCGGGTCAGCCCCTGCTCGAGCAAGAGCCGGTTGAGCTGGCTGGCGGAGACCGGCATGGCAGAGCGGAGCAGCGTCGAGATGGCGTCCAGCCGTGCCAGGGGCGATGGCGCG
>DATLVT010000125.1:0-7849 GCA_035577105.1 Polyangia bacterium | reverse complement strand
TGGGGAAACTCCGGGTGGGGACGTGGGACCGCGGTGAAAAAGAGCCAACGCTGGGGGAACGTCGCCGGGAGCTATTGTTCCCGCTCCTGTACGCTTGGCAACACAATTTTAGGTTTCAATTAATCCAGCAATTGCTTTCGGAGCATTGCTGCGCATCGCTAAATGCCGGTAAATCCTGTGCATACGCGTGTTTGCCTCCGGCCAGTGGCAAGCCATCCTCAAAGGAAGCTTGGCTGCCGGGCCGTGCCGCCGGGACGGCGCCTTCAGACCTGCCGACCAGCGGCTGGGGTGACGCAGCGCCGGTTGCAGGACCGGTCACGATGGGCGCGGCAGGCGCGCCTCGCTATTGAATCTTATTTAATTACAGGCGCCGGGGCGGACGATTACACTTGGCGCCCCATGCCGGTCCTGGATTCGCACGTCGACGGCGCGTCCCGAACCTTCGCGGACAATCGCGACGCCAACCTGCGTCTGCTGCAAGAGCTGCGCAGCTTCGAGGCGCGGGTCCGGGGCAACTCTGCCCGGATGGCCGACAGGTTTCACCAGCGCGGGCAGCTGTTGCCGCGCGAGCGCCTGGCGATGCTGCTGGATCGCGGGGCTGACTTCGTCGAGCTGTCCACCCTGGCGGGCTGGCAGATGCACGACGACGACGGCGAGGAGAACGCCGCCGGCGGTGGGGTGATGACCGGCGTCGGCTTCGTATCAGGGGCTCGCTGCGTGGTGACGGTCAGCGACAGCGCCATCAAGGGCGGGGCCATCGCGCCCATGGGCCTCCGGAAGAGTCTGCGGGCCCAGGAGATCGCCCTGCAGAACAAGCTGCCCATGATCAACCTGGTCGAGAGCGCCGGGGCCAACCTCAACTATCAAGCCGAGATCTTCGTGGACGGCGGGCGGGTGTTCCACAACATGGCGCGCCTGTCGGCGGCCGGGATCCCGCAGCTCACGGTGGTGCATGGTTCGTCGACGGCGGGCGGCGCCTATCTGCCGGGGTTGTCCGACCACGTGATCGTCGTGCGCGGCCAGGCCAAGATCTTTCTGGCCGGCCCCCCCTTGGTGCGCGCCGCCACCGGCGAGGTGGCCACCGACGAAGCGCTGGGCGGCGCAGAGCTGCACGCCACCGTGACCGGAAGCGCCGAGTATCTGGCCGAGGACGATGCCCACGCCCTGGCGCTGGCGCGCGAGGTGATGCGCTCGCTGGCCTGGACCGACAGCCTGGCGCCGGTGGCTGCCGTGCCATCATCCGAGGCGTCGTCTGATGGGTCGTCGATCCGCCCGCCCCGCTATTCGCCCGACGAGCTTCTGGGGGTGGTGCCGCCCGATTACCGCCAGCCGTACGACGTGCGCGAGGTGATCGCCCGGCTGGTCGACGATTCGGTGTTTCTGGAGCACGGCGCGACCTATGGCGCCCACACCGTCTGCGGCCGGGCGCGCGTGACGGGGTTCGCCTGCGGCATCATCGGCAACAACGGACCGCTCTATCCTGACGGTGCCACCAAGGCGGCGCATTTCATCCAGCAGTGCTGTCAGTCGGGGACGCCGCTTGTGTTCTTGCAGAACACCACCGGTTTCATGGTGGGGACCGAGGCGGAGCGGGCGGGGATCATCAAGCACGGCGCGCGCTTGATCCAGGCGGTGTCGAACGCCACGGTGCCGCGAATCACCGTGATGATCGGCGGGTCGTT
Source organism: Polyangia bacterium (assembly GCA_035577105.1). Taxonomy (GTDB): domain Bacteria; phylum Myxococcota_A; class Polyangia; order Fen-1088; family Fen-1088; genus DATKEU01. The sequence goes on along the minus strand of DATLVT010000125.1, from coordinate 6,167 downwards.
CGGGGCCGGCAACTATGGAATGAGCGGGCGGTCGTACGATCCGCACTTCTGTTTTTCGTGGCCGCAAAGTCGCATCGCCGTGATGGGCGGCGAACAGGCGGGGCGGGTCCTGGCCATGCTGGCCGAGGAGAAGGCCCGGCGCGCCGGCAAACCCGCCGATCCGGCCGCCGTGGAGCAGCTGACCGCGCAGGTGAAGGAGAAGATCGATCGTGAATCACGGGCGATCTATGCGACGGCCCGCCTCTGGGACGACGGCGTCATCGACCCGCGCGACACGCGCAACATCCTGGCGTTCGCGCTCGGCACCTGCGCCGAGAGCGCCCGCCGCACGCTGCGGCCCAGCAGCTTCGGCGTGGCACGCGCGTGATCGAGCGCGGCTGAAGAGACTCCCGGGAGGACGCATGTTGTTCACGTCAGAGCACGAGCAGCTGAGGGGCACCATCCGCCGGGTGGTGGACCAGGAGATCAATCCCAACGTCGACGCGTGGGAGGAGGCCGAGACGTTTCCCGCGCATCAGCTCTTTGCCAAGCTGGGGGCCGCTGGCCTGCTGGGCATCACCAAGGATCCCGCCTACGGAGGGATGGGCCTCGACTGGAGCTATGGCCTGGTCCTGGCCGAGGAGCTGGGGAGGGTGACCTGCGCCGGCATCCCCATGGCCATCGGGGTCCAGACGGACATGTGCACGCCGGCGCTGAACCGGTTCGCGTCGGACGCCCTGAAGAAGGAGTTCCTGACGCCTTCGATCGCCGGCCAGCTGGTGGGCGCCATCGGCGTCAGCGAACCGGGCGCCGGGTCGGACGTGGCTGGAATCAAGACGCGCGCCCGCAAGGACGGCGACGACTATGTCATCTCGGGCACCAAGATGTGGATCACCAACGGCATGCAGGCGGACTGGATGTGCTGCCTGGTCAATACCAGCGACGGACCGCCGCACCTCAACAAGTCGCTGGTGGTGGTCCCGTTCTCCGCGCCGGGGGTGCAGCGGGCGCGCAAGATCAAGAAGATCGGGATGTGGTCCAGCGACACCGCGCAGATCTTCCTGGACGAGGTGAGGGTTCCGCAGCGTTACCGCATCGGCGACGAAGGCGCGGGCTTCACCTACCAGATGCTGCAGTTCCAGGAGGAACGGCTGTGGGTGGCGGCCAACGCCACCATCTGTCTGGAACGCTGTATCGCCAGCACCATCGACTACACGCGCGAGCGCAAGATCTTTGGCGGCTCCGTGCTGGATCAACAGGTGGTCCATTTCCGCCTGGCCGAGCTGGCCACCGAGGTGGAGGCGCTGCGCGCGCTGACCCACCGCGCGGTCGAGCTGCACGTGCGCGGCGAAAACGTCACCCGCCTGGCGGCCATGGCCAAGCTGAAGGCGGGACGCCTGGGTCGCGAGGTCTCCGATGCCTGCCTGCAATTCTGGGGCGGCATGGGTTTTTCCTGGGAGTCTTCCATCTCGCGCATGTACCGGGACCTGCGCCTCATCTCGATCGGCGGCGGCGCCGACGAGGTCATGCTCGGGATCATCTGCAAGCTGGACGGCACGCTGCCCCGGCGGGCCGGTTGATGACGACCGGCCTCACCGCGCTGGACGTCCAGCAGAGCCAGTCGGTGCTGCAGGTTTGGCTGAACCGGCCGGCGGCGCGCAATTCTTTGAGCGCCACCCTGGTCAGCGAGCTGGATGGACTGTTCGCCGGGCTGGCCAGCCGCGCCGACATTCGCACCGTGGTGTTGCGCGGGCGGGGCGGTCATTTCTGCGCCGGCGCCGACCTCAAAGAGATGGCCGAGGCCCGCGCCGCCGGCGCTGGCGCGGGCGGCGTCGGGCCGGATCCTTTCGCGGTGTTGAACCGCGCGCTGGGGACGCTGCTGCAGCGAGTGGAAGCCGCGCCGCAGGTGGTGGTCGCGGTGTGCGAGGGGGCCGTGCTGGGCGGCGGCCTGGGGCTGGCGTGCACGGCCGACATCACCCTGGTCGAGGCAGACGCCCACCTTGGCCTGCCCGAGTTGACGCTGGGGCTGCCGCCGGCGCAGATCGCCCTGTTCCTGGTGGCGCGCCTGGGCCTGTCGCAGACGCGACGGCTGGCGTTGACGGGCGCGCGATTTGACGGCCGGCAGGCGGCCGCGCTGGGGATTGCGCATGCCTTTCATGCGGGCACGGCCGCGCTGGAACAGGGGCTCGCTGAAACGCTGGCCGCCATCGCGCGCTGTGCGCCGGGCGCCATCGCCACCACCAAGCAGCTGCTGCGGACCATCGGCACCGTTCCCACGCCGGCGCTGCTGGATCGGGCCGCGGCGCTGTTCGCCGCCGCCGCGCGCGGCGACGAAGCCGCCGAAGGGGCGCTCGCCTTTGCCGAGAAGCGCAGGCCGCGCTGGAACGACTGGAACGATCCGGAGCAGCCGTGAAGCCAGCCGGCGGATCCACCGGCCCGTTCTCTTCCGTCCTGGTGGCCAACCGCGGAGAGATCGCCTGCCGGATAATTCGCAGCGCGCGGGCGCTTGGCTATCGCACGATCGCCGTCTACAGCGACGCCGACGCGGAGGCGCTGCATGTGCAGATGGCCGACGTGGCGACCCGCCTGGGCGAGGCGTCGGTGCAGTCGTCGTACCTGGCCATCGATCGAATCATCGCCGCTGCCCAGCGAACCGGCGCCGAGGCCGTCCATCCCGGCTATGGCCTGCTGTCCGAGAACGCCGCGTTCGCGCGCGCCTGCGCGCAAGCCGGGCTGGTGTTCATCGGCCCGCCGCCCGAGGCCATCCACCTGATGGGGAACAAGGCGCTGGCCAAGCGGCTGATGGCGAAGGCGCAGGTTCCGATCATTCCCGGATGGGACGGTGATGGGGACGGCGAGGATGGGCAGCAACCGCTGCCCGAGCTGGCCATCCTGGCGCGCGCCGCTGCGCGGGTCGGCTATCCGCTGCTGATCAAGGCCGCCGCCGGTGGTGGGGGCCGGGGCATGCGGCTGGTGTCGTCGAAGGCCGAGCTGGAAGCCGGCGTCCAGGCGGCGCGCGCCGAGGCCGTCAGCGCGTTCGGCGACGGCCAGCTGCTGCTGGAGCGAGCGCTGGTCGGCGCGCGACACGTGGAGATCCAGATTCTGGCCGACGCCCATGGCAAGGTTGTTCACCTGGGCGAACGCGACTGCTCGGTCCAGCGTCGCCACCAGAAGATCATCGAGGAGGCACCGTCGCCGGCCGTCGACGCCAGCGTGCGGGCGCGCATGGGCGCCGCCGCCGTGACCGCAGCCGGCACCGTCGGCTACATCGGGGCGGGCACCGTCGAGTTCCTGCTGGATGCCTCCGGCGAATTTTACTTCCTGGAGATGAACACCCGCATCCAGGTTGAACATCCCGTGACCGAGATGATCACCGGCCTGGATCTCGTGGCCCTGCAGCTGCAGATCGCCGCCGGCGCGCCCCTGCCATTTTCTCAGGAGCAGGTCGTCCTGCGTGGCCACGCCATCGAGGCCCGCCTTTACGCCGAAGATCCCGGCGCTGGTTTTGTTCCGCAGACCGGCCGCCTCTTGCGCTTTGTGCCTGGCGTCCCCGACGCCGAGGCGGGGCGGGTGACCGACGGCAAGCGCGTTGATCATGGGCTGCGCGGCGGGCAAGAGATCACCGCCTGGTACGACCCGCTGCTGGCCAAGCTGGTCGCGTGGGGCGAAACGCGCGACGTCGCCCGCCGCAAGCTCCTGGGCCTGCTAGCAGACACCTTGGTTCTGGGGGTCACCACCAACAAGCCGTTTCTCGCCGAGGTGCTGTCCCACCCGGCGTTCGCGGCGGGCCACGCCACCACGTCCTTCATCGCCGACCACCTCTGTGATCCCGGGGCGTCGGCACCCCGGCGACCGGCCACGCCGGCGTGGATCACCGCCACCGCCGCCGTGCTGCTGTCGCTGCCCGCGAGGCGCGACGTCACCGCGCCGATCTTCTTCTCCAGCGGCCAGGCCGGCTGGCCGCTGCGACTGGCGGACACCGTCGGTGCTGCCTGCTCGGCCTGGGTGCAGGTGGTGGGCGCCGGTTGCTACCAGGTGACGATCGGCGGCAAAGGGAGCGTCGGGAATGACGGCGCCGCGAACGAGAGCGTTCAGCTCACGTTCATCGCCGGCGATGGTGACGGGGACGTTCGCCTTGTCACCGGCGACGTTCAGCGCCGCGTCCGGTATGGCCGGGGGGACGGCACGCTGTTCCTTGATGCCGACGGAGGCGTGTATGCCTACCGCGAGGCAACCGAACGCGCCGCCGGCAAGGCGTCAGCGGCTGTCGATGACGTCGGTCGGGTGCTGGCGCCGATGAACGGGCGCGTCGTTTCGGTGGACGTCGCTCCTGGCGATTCCGTGGCGCGCGGGCAGGTGGTGGCGGTGGTGGAGGCCATGAAGATGTTGTGTCCCGTCACCGCGCCGCTTGGCGGGCGCGTGTCCGAGGTGCTGGTGCGGGCCCCGGCCCAGGTCTTGGCGCGGCAGCTCTTGCTGCAGATCACCGCCGGCGCGACGCCGGCTTGAAGGAGACAGGTTTTTCATGGTTCCCCCAAAGGCGCCCCAAAAGGCAATCGTCACCTGCGCGCTGACCGGCGTGCTGACCAACCCCAAGCAGCACCACGTGCCGGTGACACCCGCCGAGATGGCGGCCTCGGCGCGCCAGGCCTTCGACGCCGGCGCCAGCATCATGCACATCCATTTTCGCCGTCAGGAAGAAGATCGCGGTCACCTGCCGTCGTGGGAGCCCTCCGTCGCCGCCGCGATCTGCGCGGCGGTGCGGGCGGCCTGCCCGGGGGTCATCATCAACATGAGCACCGGTGTCCTGGGCCCTGACATCAGCGGCCCCGCCGCCTGTCTGCGCGCGGTGCGACCGGAGATCGCCGCCTGCAACGCCGGCACGCTGAATTACCTCAAGACAAAGGGTGACGGCGCGTGGGCCTGGACGCCCATCGTCTTCGACAACCCGGTCGGCAAGGTGCAGGCCTTCCTCGACGTCATGAAACAGACCGGCGCCGTGCCGGAGTTCGAATGCTTCGATCTGGGCATCGTCCGTTCGGTGGCTCTGTACGTCGAGACCGGCATGGCGGTCCATCCCGACTACAACCTGGTGATGGGCGTTGCCTCGGGAATGCCCGCCGATCCAGAACTGCTTCCTTACTTGCTGAAGCACATCCAGCCGGGAAGTCCGTGGCAGGTGACCGCCATCGGACGTCGCGAGATCTGGCCCCTGCACCGCAAGGCGGCCGAGCTGGGCGGCAACCTCCGCACGGGCCTGGAAGACACCTTCTACTTGCCCGACGGCGCTCGCGCCGCCTCGAACGGCGCGCTGATCGAGACCCTGGTGCGCATCGCCCGCGAGGTCGGTCGCGACATCGCCAGCCCGGCGGAGGCTCGCCAGCTCATGGGCCTGACCGCGTGAGCGATCACCCGTGGCGGTGGCGGCTGGGCCAATATTCGAGGGTGTGCGGCGTCACGCTGGTCTGATCGGTTCCTGTTTTCGCGATCATCTTCAGCGTCGTTCGACCCCGCCACCGCAATTTCGGGCGATAATGAGCCTGTGAAGATCCATTCGATCTCGGTGATGCCAGTCGTCTCATGAGCGGCGGCGCCCATGAAAGAGCCTTCGTTCCGCGGAACACCCGTGGCGTGGCACCGTTACTGTCATTGATGAAGGGATGGATCGGGCTGCGTTCGTTGTGCTGGCTGGCGGCCGTGGTGACCTGGACTGCTTGCCGGGCGCCCGAGGCATTTCATGGCCCGCCGGGACAGACCGGGACCGGCGGCGCCATCAGCGGTGACGGCGGTGACAGCGGCGTCGGCGGTGATTCGGGAAATGAGGAAGACAGCGGCAGCGGTGGAATTATCGGCAGCGGTGGCTCGATCGCCGACGCGCCAGCCGACCTTCCCTCCGAGCCGGTCGACGATGCGCCGGCCGACGTCGCCGCCGATCAGGCCGGCGACGCGCCCCGCGATCTGGTCGCCGAAGCTCCGCCGTGCGTCGCACCCGCTGGGTGCTTTTGCGAGACCTACGGGGCACATGCCTACAGCTTCTGCGGAACGCTGCGGACCTATCAGGCCGCCGCCGGCGATTGCACGGCGCAGAGCATGCGCCTTGTCCGCATCGACGACGCCGCCGAGAATCTGTGGGCGTATGGACGCAAGGCCGCGCGCGGCTTCACCACCACCTGGATCGGCGCCAACGACAT
>DATLVT010000124.1:0-12096 GCA_035577105.1 Polyangia bacterium | reverse complement strand
CTGGAAGACCTGTGGGCCTTCAACGAAGAGCCGGTGGCGCGCGCCATCGTCGCCTGTCGGGTGCCGGTGGTCTCGGCGGTGGGACACGAAACGGACTTCACCATCGCCGACTTCGTGGCCGACGTGCGCGCGCCGACGCCGTCGGCGGCCGCCGAGCTGACCGTTCCGGTGGCCGATGACCTGCGCGCCGAGCTGTTGATCCTGTGTCAGCGCGGGGCGCGGGCGGCCCAGGCCCACCTGCGCCACAGGCGGCTGCTGCTGGAACGGGCGCGCACCCGCGTCGGCGATCCGCGCCGCCTGCTGGGCAGCCGCCGCCAGGCCATGGACGAACTGGTCGAGCGCGGCCACCGGGCCTGGCGCCGTCGCCTGCTGACCGATCGCACAGCCCTGCGCGCCGCGGAGATGGCCCTCTACCGGTCGCACCCGCAACGGCGGATCGCCTTGCAGCGCGCCGGGCTGATCGCCTTGCGCGAGCGGCTGCAAGCACGCATCCGTGTGGAACGCGATCGTCGGCACCGGGCGCTGGAGGCCTGCCATGCCAAGCTGGGCGCCCTGTCACCGCTGCGGGTTCTGGAACGGGGCTTCAGCCTGACCGTGGGACCCGACGGCCATCTGGTCACGCGCGCCACGCAGGTGCGTCCCGGCGACCACATCCAGGTGCGCCTGAGCCAGGGCCAGCTGCAAGCCGCGGTCAGCCAAGTCGCCATCAACGACGTCGGGTCCGAACCAGCAGCGAAGGACCCGGAAAAGAAGCCATGATTCAGGCCGCGGTCCTGGGCGCCGATGTCAGCAAGAGCCGATCGCCGGTCATTCATGAGGCGGCCTTTCGCGCGCTGAAGATGAAGGGCCGCTATCAGGCGCTCAGCGTCGAGGCGGCGGGTTTCGAGGCGCTGATCGCCAAGCTGCGCCGGGACGGCTTTCGCTATGTCAACGTGACCATTCCGCACAAGGGAGCCGCGGCAGCCCTGGCCACGTCCGCCTCCCCGGCGGTCAAGGCCGCCGGTGCGGCGAACACGCTGATCTTCGACCGTGGGCGAATACGGGCGGAAAACACCGACGGCGTGGGTCTGATCGCGGCCCTGGGCGATCTCGGCGCCTCGCCGGGCGCCCGGCGGGTGGCCGTGATTGTGGGGGCGGGCGGCGCGGCGGCCGGCGCGGCCCAGGCGCTGACCCAGAAGGGTACGCAGGTTCGCCTGGTGGCCCGGAACCCGGCGGCGGCCCGCAAGATCAAGGCGCGCCTGCCAGCGGCTCGCGCCCAGCGCGTGACGGTGGCGGCGTGGAACCCCCGGGGGTTGGCGGCGGCGCTCGACGGCGCCCACATGTTGATCTCGGCGGTGCCGGCGGCGGCCTGGCACGACAACGGTGCCAACGGCGGCCTTGAGGCCCTCGATCGGGACACAGCCGTGCTGGAGATGGCCTACGGAACGTCAAGCGCGCTGGCGGCGGCGGTGCGCGGCCGGGCTGCACGCTACGCCGACGGTCTGGGGATGCTGGTGCATCAGGCGGCCCACGCCATCACGCTGGCGCTTGGCACCAAGCCCCCGCTGGCACCGATGTTTCGCGCCGCCCGCGAGCCCTCCTCGACCTAGCGCTCGATCGCGCCGGAGTTCTCAGCGCTCGCTCAGCGCGGGACCAGCGCGGTCGCCGTCTCGTCGGCGGCGACCATGCGGTCGCGCCCGGCACGCTTGGCCTCGTAAAGCGCGCGATCGGTTCGGCGCAGCCAGGCGGCCAGGTCTTCGCCCGGCAGCAAGGTTCCAATGCCGATCGACACGGACATACGCAGGCGCACCCCCTCGCGATCGATCTCCGTGGCGCGTGCCGCCTTCAGCAGGCGATCGCCCAGAACCATTCCGTCCTTCAGCGACGTCTCCCTCAGCACGGCGGCGAACTCGTCGCCGCCAAAGCGGGCCACGAAGTCGCTCTTGCGCGGGAAAGTGCGGGTCATGGCATCGGCCAGACGGCTCAGCACCGTGTCCCCTTCCGGGTGGCCGAACGTGTCGTTGATCAGCTTGAACCCGTCCAGATCGACCAGCAGCAGGCACACCGATTGTCCGAAGGCGCGCGACAGCTCCACGCTGCGCGACAGGTACTCGTCAAAGGCACGCCGGTTGAAAAGGCCGGTCAGGGGATCGACCTCGCGGTCCTTGCGCGCCGAATCCAGCTCGCTGCCCAGCGTAAGCACCTGCGCGCCCAGGTCGGCCACGCGCTCGTGATGTTGTTGTTTGCGCTGCTCGACGATCTGCGCCAGCGCGACCACGGTGGCCATCACCTCGCGCTTCAACTCGCCGGTCGAACTGCTCTGAGCCAGCGATTCCAGGCGCGCCAGCTGCTCCACCACACGAGAGTCGGATTCGCTGTCCTGGGCGAACGAATGATTGAGATTTTGAATGAACACCCAGATCACCTGGCGCAGATCGGTCAGCACCGTCTGGGTGTGGCTGCTGCTGGCGCGGCAATACTCGCGCACGAACTCGCGCACGCCGCTCCAGTCGCGCCGGGCGGGGTCGCCGCCTTTGCTGGCGGGGACCTCGGGGCCTGGAGCCGGCGACGCCATGGCCACGTGCTGGGCCCACTGCTCGGACATGCGGGTGAAGATCGCCGCTTCCTGCTGTTCGGTGTCCAGGGCGAATTCACCCAGGATGCGCAGCACGTTGGCCAGCGTATCAAGGGCCATCTCGATCTGGCTCACGGGAGCCCCTACCTCGGCTTCCGCCGGGTGCTTCTTTGAATGAAAGACTGACACCGACGTTGCGGTTACATCGGCAAGTCGCGACTGCGCTTTAGACCAGCCGGGCGATCGCTGATTCCACCGAAGCCACGTACCCGCCGCCGAACAGGTTCACGTGTACAAGCAGCGGATAAAGCTGGTAAAGCGGCACCCTCTCGGCATGACCGTCGGCCAGCGGCGCCACTTCGTCGTAGGCGGCGAAGACCCGGCTGCCAAAACCTCCGAACAGCCGCATCATGGCCAGGTCGACCTCGCGGTGCCCGCCATAGACCGCCGGATCAAACAGGCACGGGCTGCCGTCGTCGGCGCACATCATGTTGCCACCCCACAGATCGCCGTGGAGGCGACTGGGCGGTTCGGCCGGGCCGACCAGGGCCGGCAACTGGTCCAGCAGACGCGCCATTCCCTGGCGCATCCGGGGTGAAGCCCGGCCCGCGTCGACGGCCATCTTCAACTGCGGTTCCAGACGGCGCGCACCATAGAAGGCCGCCCAGTCCCCGACCGTTCCCGTCCCGATCCCCTGGTTCGATTGTGGCAGGCGGCCGATGAAATTGTCGTGGTCCAGGCCAAAGGCCGGCGCGCCTGCCCGGTGCAGCGCCGCCAGGCCGCGCCCCAGTGTCTCGTGAAAGTCCCGCGCCGGCGGTCCCGGTTGGATCAGCTCCAGGACCAGGTAAGACGGGCCGACCCCGTCGGCGGCCGACACGGCGACCACCTGCGGGATGCGCAGCGCCGTGGTCGCGTCAGCCAGCCAGGCCAGGCCGCGCGCCTCGGCCGGGAACATGGTGCGTGGCGCGGAGGCGTTGGTTTTCACGAAGACCTGCCGCCCGTCGTCCAGCGCGAAGGCATAGGCCTGGTTGATGTCCCCACCCGACAGCGGCCGGCTGCCCAGCACCCTGGCGCCCAGCACCTGTCCCAGCAGCGCCGTCAGCGTCGGGTGACTGCCGGACTGCACGCTCAAATTCCGTGTTCGCGCCGCAAATGGGCGAGAAAGCCGGCGCAAGCAGCCTGGCAGATGTCGAAGACCTGCTCGAACCCGCCCGGTCCGCCGTAGTAGGGATCGGGCACATCGGCACCGTCGCCCTCGCCCTCACCGTCTTCGGCACCTTCTTTGGCGTCTGGTTCTTCCTCGAACGACCGCAGCAGGCGGACCTTGGTCCGTTCCGCGGCGCTGGGCGCCATGGCCAGCAGCGCCTTCCGGTTGGACGCGTCCATGGCCAGGACGTAGTCGCAGCGGGCGAAGTCAGCTGCCGTGAACTGCCGCGCCACGCCCGACAGCGGGATGCCACGGGCCCGCCCGGTGGCCTGGCTTCGTTTGTCGCGCGGTTTGCCCAGGTGCCAGTCGCCGGTGCCCGCGCTTTCGATGAGCACCTTGTCTTCCAGCCCAGCCTGCTTGACCAGGTGGCGCATCACCGCTTCCGCGGTCGGGGACCGGCAGATGTTACCGAGACAGACGAAACAGACGCGAACCTTCGCCATGTCGGCCGACGGCGCCCGCGTCACTCGCCTGGTTTGGGCGTTTCGGGAGGGGGCTCGGCCGGGACCGGCGTGGCGGCGCGGCCGTTGGGACGTTCTTCGGGGGCCGCCGCGGCCGCGTTTTCTTCTTCTTCTTCGGCTTCGGCCATCGACTCGGCGCTGACCACGGACGCCTCTTCCTCGGCCAGCAGCGCCTCGACCTCGGCCGGCGAGCCAAGGCCCCGCTTGCGGCGCCGGCGCTTCTTCGGCTCCTTGTCGTCGCGACCGCCGCCGCCCGCCTCCGAACGCTCCAGCGGCTGCTTGTCGTTGGGCGAGCGAATCTCGAAGTCCTCGACGTGGAACGAGCCGCGCGCCTTGACCACGATGCGCTTTTGCAGCCGCTTTTCCATGTCTTCCAGAAAAGCATGGTCCGACGTGGCCAGCACCTGGGCGACGTCCGGATGGACCTCGACCAGGACCGTGTCGCCCTCGATCATGTCGCCCTGGCGGCGCAGTTCGCGGAACAGCTCGTACGAGACGGTCTTGCGCGATTTGGTGTAGCCCTTGCCCTCGCAGGCCGTGCACGGCTCCGTCAGCGTGTGCAGCAACGACTCGCGCGTGCGCTTGCGCGTCATCTCGATCAGGCCCAGCTCGGAGATGCGCGTCACCGCGGCCTTTGCCCGATCGCGGCGCAGATATTCGTTGAAGGCGCGGGTGACCTTCTCCCGGTTGTGCGACCGATCCATGTCGATGAAGTCCACGACGATCATGCCGCCGATGGACCGGATGCGCAGCTGCTCGGCGACCTCGCGGCAGGCCTCGAGGTTGGTCTTGGTGATGGTGTCTTCCAGGCTGGACTTGCCGACGAAGCGTCCGGTGTTGACGTCGATGGCGGTCAGCGCCTCCATCTCGTCGACGATCAGATAGCCACCCGATTTCAGCCAGACCTTGCGCTCCAGAGCCCGGTCAATCTCGATCTCGATGCCGAAGCCGTCGAAGATCGGATCGGTCCCCTCGTAGAGCTCGATGTTCCCCGAAAAGTCCGGCATGAACGCGGCGATGAACTTCTTGACCCGGTCGTACTCGGGCCGTGAATCGATGATCAGCTTCTCCACGTCGGGCGTGAACATGTCCCGCACGGTGCGCAGCAAAAGGTCGAGGTCGTTGTAGATCAGCGCTGGGCAGCGACCGCCTTCGGCGCGGCGTACAACCTCGTTCCAGAGCTTGATCAGGAACTCCATGTCCGACTTCAGCTCGCGCTCGGAGATCCCGTCGGCGACCGTACGAACGATGAAGCCCGACCCGGGGGGGCGCATGGAATCGACGATCTCGCGCAGGCGCTTGCGCTCGCGATCGGAGCTGATGCGGCGGGAGATACCGACGTGGTCGACGGTCGGCATGAACACCAGGTGGCGTCCGGGCAGCGAGATATAACGGGTGGTCCGGGCGCCCTTGGTGCTGATGGGCTCCTTGGTGACCTGGACGACGATCTCCTGGCCTTCCTTCAGGAGGTCTTCGATGCGCGCCCCGCCGTGGGCGCGGGCGGCGTCGGCCGCTTCCTCGTCCTCATCGTCCTCGGCGCGGCTGGACTCGGTCGAGAACAGCCGCTTCAGGTCGTCGGGGGTACCCCGCACATCGGAGACATGCAGGTAGGCGCTCTTTTCGAGGCCGATGTTGACGAAGGCCGCCTGCATCCCGGGCAGAACGCGTTCGACGCGGCCCTTGTAGATGTTGCCGGCGATACCTCGTTCGCGCTTGCGCTCGATGTAGAGCTCGCCGAGATAGCCGTCTTCAACGAGGGCGACTCTCGTCTCCGGCCCGTCCGCGTTGATCACCAGGAGGCTGTGCGACATGCGGGAAGCTATGAAAAATTACGTGCCCACCGGGCACATGCTGACGCAAATGTCAGGGTTCATGAGGTGTTCTAAAAGAGCGCGTCGGTCGTGTAACACGGATTTACCAGCAATTCAACGATATTGCAGTTTCAGGAGCGTTCGGCACATCAATTGCTGATATCAGGAACCGGAAGCATCGAGCGGGTCCTTTCGGTTTCGCCCTTTGCTCCCTCCTCCCGCACACCGGTAAAACGGTGTGTTCTAGACTTAGCGGTTTTCGAGGTTTCTTGCTAACTCGTCTCGGTGCCGCTACCCATATTGGCAGCCTAACTAATTCATAGCTTGGTTTAGTTTAAAGAATCGACAAATAGACTTGGCCAGCCCTCGCAGACGTTTGCGGGGGCTTTGCCGTTTCTGGGGCGCGGGAGGGCCAGGTCCCTCCCGCGGGCCCACCCTCCCTCCGCAAGGTGCGTCGCCCGGGCGAGCTCAGCCACGGAGGTAAGCGGCGTAGGCGTAGACCCAGGCCCCGACGAACAGGAGGGCGTCGATGCGGTCCAGGACGCCGCCGTGACCGGGGATCAGCTTGCCGGAGTCCTTGACGCCGCCTGCCCGCTTCAGCATCGATTCGACCAGATCGCCGACCGGTCCCAGGACGGCGGCCGGAATCGCCACCAGCAGGCAGTCGGCCACCGACAGGGCGCCGAAGAAGGTGGCCCGGGCGATGAACATCAGGATGACGCCGCCCAGAAGGCCGCCCACCGCCCCCTCGACCGTCTTGCTGGGGGAGATCAGCGGATAAAGCTTGTGGCGCCCCAGGGCGCGCCCGGCGAAATAGGCCCCGGTGTCGTTGGCGAAGCTGACGGCGACGACCACGAACACCCACTGCGGGCCGTAGGGCAGATCCCGCTGCATCAAGGCCAGCGGCGCGGACAGCGCGCCCAGATAGAAGACGCCAAACGCGGCTTTTCCCAGTCGGGCCGCCGCTTCGTTGATCTCGCCCGGCTCGAGCAGCGTCAGGAACGCCACCAGCACCAAGGCCGCCAGCACCCACAGCAAGGCGAAACCGGGGGCGAAATAAAGGCCGGCCGATAGCCCCACGCCGACGGCGATGACCCCGCAACGCAACCACCGCTTGGCGGTGGGCAAGGTGATGGCCCCGTACTCGTGCAGGGCCAGTCCCGCCACCAGCAGCACGAACAGCCCGAACCCCAGACGCCGCTGCCACAGGACCAGCAGCGCCAGCAATGGCAGCGCCACCACCGCCGACAGCGCCCGCTGCGCCAGATTCGTCATGGGGACTGGCTAGCCCAGGCTGCGAATCTGTTCTCGGGTGCGGCCGAAACGGCGCTCGCGCCGGTGGTAGGAGTCGAGGGCCTGGTAAAGCTCGTCCTTGCCGAAGTCGGGCCAGAAGGTTTCGGTGAAGTAGAGCTCGGCGTAGGCCGCCTCCCAGAGGAGGAAATTCGAGAGGCGTTCCTCGCCCGAGGTCCGCACCAGCAGATCCAGCTGCGGCAGCCCACCGGTTTGCAGCGCGGTGGAGAACCGATCCTCGGTCACCTCGTCGGGCTTCAGCGCGCCGCGCGCGGCCAGCTCGCACAGGGCGCGGGCGGTGGAGACGATCGATTCGCGTCCGCCGTAGGACAGGGCCAGGCACAGGGTCATCGACCGGTTACCGGCCGAATCGCGCATCAACGTCTCCAGCGGATCCTTGACGAAATCGGGCAGGCGGTCCACGTCGCCGATGGCGATCAGGCGGATGCCGTTGTCCATGATCTCGTCACGTTCGTCGATGACGTAGTCGCGCAGAAGCTGCATCAGGGTGCCGACCTCTTCGGGAGGGCGCTGCCAGTTCTGTGACGAGAAGGCGTACAGCGTCAACGCGCGGAGGCCGACCTCGCGCGCGGCGCGCACCACCTCGCGCACGGCGACGGCCCCGCGGCGATGACCTTCGACGCGGGGTAATCCGCGCCGCTGGGCCCAACGCCCGTTGCCATCCATTATGATGGCGACGTGCCGGGGCAGCTTGGTGGGATCAAGCAACATCTAGCGCGTTTCCGGTACCACATGCCGCCCCGTTTGTCACGGGTCGGCTTCCCCCGAGGCCCTTTGCAGGCCGCCAGATGGGGGCAGCTGGCTCGCCTTCGACCGGACGATCGACTAACCTTCCCCACCATGAAAAGCGCCGAGGATGTCGAGTCCTACCTGATGCGGCTGGACCTGCCCTACGAGACCATCAAGCCCGGGATCTGGATCGTCAAGCTGACGCGCGAGCAGAACCTGGCCGTCTCGATCGCGGGGCCGGTGGTCGCGTTTCGCATCAAGGTCATGGACCTGCCGGGCGCGGTTCAGCGCGAGTCGCTGTACCAGGCCCTGTTGACGCTGAACACCAACGAGATGGTGCACGGCGCCTTCGGGCTGGAAGGCGACGCGGTGGTCATTGTCCACGCCCTGGAGCTGGAGAACCTGGACTTCAACGAGTTCCAGGCGGTCATCGACGACATGGCCATGGCCATCGGCAAACACTATCCCCGCCTGGCCGAGTATTTTCACGGCCGGTCGGCCGCTCCGTCGGCCTCGGCTTGATGGCGCGCGACACTCTGGTCACGAACCACTGGGAAACATAGGAAACGACCATGGGAATCTTTTCAAGGCTCGGCACGCTCATCAAATCGAACCTGAACGATCTGATCTCGAAGGCGGAAGACCCGCAGAAGATGCTGAACCAGATCGTCCTCGAGATGCAGAACCAGCTGGTCGAGGCGAAGAAGCAGGTCGCGGTTTCCATCGCCGATGAAAAGCGGCTGAAAAAACAGTGGGACGACCACGTCGAGCTGTCCAAGGAGTGGGAGCGCAAGGCGATGCTGGCGGTGCGCGCTGGCGACGACGGTCTGGCCAAGGAGGCCCTGCAGCGCAAGGCCGAGCACGACACCCAGCAGGCTGAGTTCGGAAAGCAGTGGACGCTGCAGAAGGACGCGGTCGAGAAGCTGAAGGATCAGCTGCGGACGCTGAACGACAAGATCGAAGAGGCCAAGCGCAAGAAGAACATCCTGGTGGCGCGCCAGAAACGGGCCGAAGCGCAGAAGGCCATCCAGGACACCATGCGCGGGCTTTCGGACACCAGCGCCTTCGACACCTTCGAGCGGATGAGCCAGAAGGTCGATCAGATCGAAGCCGAGTCGGAAGCATCGACCGAGCTGGGTGGAGAGCTGACCGGCGACACCCTGCAGAACAAGTTCAAGAAGCTGGAGGCGGGGCCGGGCTCTGACAACGCGCTGGCCGAGCTGAAGGCCAAGATGGGCCTGGGGCCGATGCCCGAAGCGCGCGCCCTGCCGGTCGGCAGCAATCGCGTCGCCGTCGAGGAAGAAGCCACCGAGTCGGTGGCCGCGCCTGCCGGGTCTCAGCAGAAGCGGTAGGCGCACGGCCGGGGCAGCCTGGCGTTCAGGGTCTCCACCGACGCCGTTGACGGCCGATGTCTGACGGTACTATAAGCCGTTAGAGAGTAGCCGAGGGGGGCGGGGTTCGAACTGCGGATGACAATGCCTGAACGTCTGGCAGACATCTGGCTTGTGGCCGGCAAACGCACGGCCTTCGGCGCTTTTGGCGGAGCCTTGCGCGATCTCAAGGCGACGGACCTTGGCACCGTCGCGGCCCAGGCGGCGTTGCAGCAGTCGGGCTTTGCGGCGGCCGACGTCGACGAGGTGGTCTTTGGCAACGTGGCGCAAACGACGCCTGAAGACGTCTATTGCGCGCGCCACATCGGTCTGCGGGCCGGCATCCCCGTCGAGCGACCGGCCCTGACGGTCAATCGTCTGTGCGGGTCGGGATTCCAGGCGATCATCAGCGCCGCCCAGAATATTCGGACCGGCGAGACCAACGTCGCCCTGTGCGGCGGCACCGAATCGATGAGCCAGGCACCGCACGTGATTCGCGGCGCGCGCTGGGGTTTTTCATTCGGCAAGTCGCCGCCCCTGGAAGATCTGCTGTGGACGGCGCTGGTCGACACCCATGCCGGCTGTTCGATGGGGATGACCGCCGAAAACCTGGCCGCCCGTTACGAGATCGACCGCCGCGCCTGCGACGAGTACGCGCTGCTGTCCCAGCAGCGCTGGGCCGCTGCTGATGCCGCCGGCCGCTTTGCCGAGGAGATCGTCCCCATCGAGATCAAGAAGGGCAAGGGACCTCCTCAGTCGTTCGCGCGCGACGAACATCCGCGGCCGGCCACCACCATGGAGAGCCTGGGCAAGCTGGGGCCGGCCTTTACCCCCAAGGGCGTGGTCACCGCCGGCAACGCTTCCGGCATCGCCGACGGCGCGGCCGCCGTGGTCCTGGCGTCACGGGCCGCGGCCGAGCGGGCCGGCGTGAAGCCGCTGGCCCGCCTGGTGTCGTGGGGAATCGTCGGGGTCGATCCGACCATCATGGGAATCGGTCCCGTGCCGGCGATGGCCATGGCTCTGAGCCGCGCGAAAATGACCGTGGGCGATATGGACCTCATCGAGGTCAACGAAGCCTTTGCCCCTCAATACCTGGCCGTGGAAAAAGAGGCCGGTTTGCCGCGGGAAAAGACCAATGTCGACGGGGGCGCCATCGCTCTTGGCCACCCGCTGGGGGCCTCGGGCGCACGGATCGTGGTACATCTCGGTTATGAGTTGCGTCGAAGAAAGGGGCATTTTGCCCTGGGAGCAGCCTGCATCGGAGGAGGGCAGGGGATTGCAGTCATCCTGGAATCATTGATATAGCTCGATGAGCGCCCGAGGAGATTATTTCCGAATTAGCATCTCTGCCCGGAGGGATGGCATCGAAAGCTTAATTGCCGCGCGACGGGGTTCATGCGGAATCTTCGTCTTCACCTCGCAGACCAAGCAACCTCGCCTGGTAAGGAAACAATCAACTGATGGCACAGCACCAGAACCACACAACAACGCGCTTTAACGGCGTCAAGGTTTTCTCCGCCACCATGGCGCAGGAGCGGGAGAACCTGGGCGAGAAGGTCACCGCGTGGATTCGTGAGCATCCCCAGTGTCAGATCGTCGACACGATCGTGACGCAGTCATCGGATGAAGCTTTCCACTGCCTGGCCATCACTGTCTTCTGGTGGGAAGACAAGTAGCACCGAAGATTCTGGTTCGGGACCCTGGACAGGGTCCTGCGCCTCCCGCGATCTAGCCCGCCAGCAGCAGGACGCCCGTGAACATGTGGATGCGCGGGCGTCCGCAAGCGGGCGCGATTTCGAACGAGCTTTCGATCCCGATCACCGGCAGCGTTCCGAATTGCCGGCGGATGAGTTCGGGATCCAGTCCTGGCTGCCCGTAAAGGGCGCTGCCCCGGCCGGCGCAGTTGAAGTAGACGCCAAAGCGGGGCGTGGCATCGCCGCGGGCCTGGGCTTGCTCGTCCAGCATCGCCTTCATGTCGTCGCGGGCGCCGATGGCGTCGCGAAGCGTGAAGCGGATGGTCTGGCCTGCACGCACCGGCTCCGCGACCGCCAGCGTGCGATCGTCGTCCTCGGCGACGGCGAACGGTCGCACCACATAGTCCGAGCGTCCCGTCGACACCAGGTCGCCGATCCCCGCCAACAGATGTTCGGTGAGCGCCGTTCCCAGCGCCCGGTTGCGCGGATCGGCCAGCATCTTGCGCAGGATGTCCTGCGGCGAGCGGCCGTCGATCTCGAGGATGACATTTCCGTTGGCCGCCGTGATGGTCATGGGATCGGACAGCCCCTGGCAGCCTTGGGTCATGCCGAACGTGGGGTGCAGCGCAGCCGGCAGCACCAGCGCCACGCAAGTGTCAGCGTGGGCAGCGCCGTCCATGAAGATGCGAGAGCCTCGAGCGCCGCCCGAGGCGCCGGCGCCGGTCAGCAAGAGACCCGGCGCGGTGTCGGCCACGCCCAGGATGAAATCGGCGGCGTCCAGCTCGCCGGGATCGATCAGCATCGCCAGCGCGGCACCCTGGGTGTTGCCGCCCAGCGTTTCCATGGCAGCGCGCCCCAGGCGGGCGCCGGCGCTGCGGGCGTCGTGGCGCAGCTCGCGCACGACAAGGGGCGGCGGCAGCTTGGGATCGCCGGACAGCGCCAGGACGGCGACGGCGTTG